>JBDKLU010000037.1:0-2865 GCA_039795475.1 Actinomycetota bacterium
GGCACCGAAAACACGGACTCCGCTTTCTGCAAGGAATGTGGCTCAGCGCTGGCCAGCTCGACAGCCGCTTACGCCGCTTCACCGAGCGCGTCTAAGGGAATGGTCGTAACTGGCCTCGTGCTTTCGCTGGCTGGTCTTCTTGTCTTCGCGGTTCCACTCGGAATTGCTGGAACCGTTCTCGGCGCCATTTCGCGAAGTCGTGGCGCCCGCGGCATGGCCACGGCGGCCCTCGTTATCGGAATTATCGACATTGTGCTCGGTGTGATTCTCATCGCATCCACCGGTCGTTTCTTCTAGGTCATCACCATGTTTTGTGAGGGGTGTGGCGCAGCCGACCAAGAGGGCAAGTTCTGCGGTAAGTGTGGAAGCACGCTGACCGCAGAAGGCCCGACGACTGTTAAGGCAGCACCGGCCAAGAAATCCCCGGTTGTGGGGGCCCAAAATGAACTGTTCGAATACATGGTTCTCACTCAGAAGGACCGGGTTTTCGGAGGCAAATTTAACCCCCTCCAATTGCAGGAAGCGCTGAACGGATTTGCTCAGCAGGGCTGGCGCGTGGTCGAGGCTGCGACGACCACCTTTCCCGGATTTAGCGGTAACCGCGAAGAACTTGTTTTCGTTCTTGAACGTCGCGTGAGGTAGGACGAGCAGATTGATCGAGGGGCTCTCGGGTCACGAATTTGATGGTGTGTTCTTCACCGAGCAATCCATCATCGGCGTTCCTTCACTAAAGAAGTGTTCCGCCGTTTCGAACGTTCAAAACACTCATATTGACAAGCTCAAGGCTCAGCTGGCTCAGCAAGCGCGAGCTGTCGGTGCAAACGCGATTGTGAATTTCACCTACGCTCAACGAGCAAACTTCTTTTCGTTCTCAAGCGTCAGTTGGGAAGCGTCAGGCGATGCCGTACGGCTACCCGGCCAAACAGATACCGGCGCTACCAAGGCGTGCGGCTCGTGTGGTGGACCACTGTCTGCAGCCGCTCGATTCTGTCGAGCGTGCGGAAGCCCGGTTAATTAGCTGGTGCCGAGCTTGCGTGCTTCGGCCGCCGTGCGTCCGTTGAGCGCACGTGCCGCGCGAGCCTTGGCCTCGTCAAGCGTGACAGTCAGCAGTGATGCGCGAACATCCGCGAGTGCTGCCGGGGTCATGCTGAGCGTGGTCACGCCGAGTCCGACGAGCACCACCGCGAGGTTCGGGTCTGCTGCCGCTTCGCCACACACACCGACGGGCTTGCCCGCAGCGGCTCCCGCATCACCGAGCTGCTTGATCAAGCGCAGCACCGCGGGGTGCCACGGGTCTTGAAATGATGCGACCGATCCGAGCATGCGGTCGGCCGCCATCGTGTACTGGGTGAGGTCGTTGGTTCCGATCGAGACGAAGTCTGCCGTCTCGAGCACCTGATCGGCGACGAGCGCGAGCGACGGCACCTCGGCCATCACACCTGCGACGCGAATTCCGAGTTCACGAGCCAATGCACAGAAGTAGTCGGTCTCTTCAGCGTCAGAAACCATCGGTGCCATAACCCACAGATCGGCTTCGGTGGCCGCCTGAGCATTGGCGAGGGCCGTGAGCTGGTCGCGAAGGATGTGCTCCTTGACGCGCAGCGCGCGCAGACCACGCAGACCCAGCGCCGGGTTTTCTTCGTGGGCATCGTTCAAGAAGCTCAACGGCTTGTCGGCACCGGCGTCGAGTGCGCGCACGACAACCTTCTTGCCCGGGAACGCAGCGAGCAGTTCGGTGTACTGAACCTCTTGCTGCTCGACGGTCGGCGCGGTGCTCGAGTCGAGGAAAAGGAACTCGGTGCGAAACAGTCCAACGCCCTCAGCACCCAGCTCAACAGCGCCGGCCGCTTCTTTGGGCGAACCGAGGTTGGCGAGAAGCGGAACCTTGTGTCCGTCCTTCAGCGCACCGTCGGTGATGGGAGCGTTCGAGGCAGCGAGCCACTCGTCGCGCTTGACGAGCGCGGCGTCGACATCAGCCTGGCTCACACCTGCGTGAACGGTGCTCGACCCAGCGTCGACAACGACGAGCGTTCCGTCGGTGAGCGAATCCGCATTCTTGACGCCCACGATTGCGGGGATCTGCTTCGCGCGCGCGAGAATCGCGGTGTGTGAAGTGGGGCCACCGTCGCGGGTAACCAGCGCGAACACCTTGGTGAAGTCGAGCAGTGCGGTGTCTGCTGGGGCGAGGTCGTGTGCAACAAGAATGAACGGCTCGTCCGACTCGGGCACGCCAGGGGCGGGCACACCGAGCAGCTCTGCACGCACGCGCTGCGATACGTCGGCGAGGTCAGCGGCGCGCTCACCCATGTAACCGCCCATACCCTCGAGCAGTTTTTGGAATGAAAGGAAAGCATCGAAAACGGCGCGCTCGGGGGATGCGCCCTTGCCGATTCGCGCGGCAACATCTTTAGCCAGAGCCGGGTCGCCGGCCATGAGGGCCTGCGCCTCGAGAACGCCCTGTGCTTCGCCGCCGGCCTTTGCGCCACGCTCTTTGAGCCACGCGCCTACGGTCGCCATAGCGGTAGCGGTCGCAGCAACGGCCGCATCGACATCACCGGTGAACGGCTTCTCATCGGGGACGGGAAGGGGATCAGGCATGCGGCGAACCGGTCCAGCGGCAATGCCGCGGCCTACGCCAATTCCACTGAGTTCCGACACGCGCGCCTCCTTGCGAGGGATTTTGAGAGTCCTTTTCGAACAGTACTGAGAAAACTTTACGAGGTAAACGTTTGACAAACAAACACAAACGGTATTAGAAACAGATAAACAAACATTTCGTGTTTGTCTGAGACAGAGAGCAACAACGAGGTTCCATGTACGCACCCGAGCGCCACCAAGCCATTCTGGCTATCGCGCGCCGAGACG
>JBDKLU010000038.1:0-8377 GCA_039795475.1 Actinomycetota bacterium
CGGTCCGCTCGTACGTAGTTCCTACCGAGCAGGTCGACTCTACGCACAATCCATGAAAGCCAAGGGGCGCGAGATTCCTGCTTCGCTGTCGCATCTCGCTGATGAGAACCTCGGTTTTTCGCAGGCTGTCTAGCTCATTTTTAGCTTCAACGGCTCACCCCAACGGGTGGCGCAATACGAGTCCCCGATATCGGTATTCTTGACGCATGGTTAAGGACAAGAACAAAACTCCAGGACGCGTCGCACAAATGTGGCAGGTCTTCCAAATGACCCGTCGCTTTGACAAGGCAGTCCTGCCTTTGATGATTCTTGTATTTGTCGCACCGATCATCATCGCTGTTATCGCCGCCAATATTCTGGCCGCTGGCAATGTGCTCACCCTGGTTCTTTTGATTTTGATCGGCATATTTGCCGGTGTCCTTTTCACTCTGCTCGTTCTTGGCAAGCGTGCTGAAACAGCCGCATATAACCAGATGGAGGGCCAGCCTGGCGCTTCTGGCGCTGTTCTCACCTCGGCTCTGCGTCGCGGTTGGATTACGAGTGATACCCCCGTTGCAGTCAATAAAAACCGAGACGTGATTTTTCGCGCTATCGGTCGCGGAGGCATTGTTTTCGTCGTTGAAGGACCGATGTCGCGCACGTCACGCATGGCTGATGACGAAGTTCGCAAAGTATCCCGTGTAGTGCCCAACGTTCCCACGCACGTACTTCACGTCGGGAGCGAGGCCAACCAAATTGGGCTCAAACAGATTCCCCGATCGTTCCGATCGTTCAAGCGCAGCCTGACCAGGCGCGAGGTGCAGATTGTTGCAAACCGACTCTCGAGTTTGAGCACCGGAATGCCTATTCCTAAGGGCATCGATCCGACCAAGATTCGCGCTGGACGTCCGCGCTAACTAGGTCCTCAGGTTCGCACTAAAACTGTTCCAGCAACCTTGTCGTGGAATGCGCGACTGTCTGAATCCCACACGAGTGCGGGCACAAGAAGTGCCAGTAAGAGTGCTCGTACGAGCGGTCGCCACAAGCCTGGCCATCCGCCTCTCAGCGGCGTAACGGCAACTGCGCATATACGGTGACCAATCGTTCCCCCGAAAATCGGGACTTCTACGATCATCAGGGCGACCCAGATTCCGTAGACGAGTATTTGATGTGCTGGACGTGCATTAGTTGACGCATCCCACGAACCGGTCAGCAGATTGGCTGCGATGGTAGCGATCGTCCAATCAATGAGCAGTGCAATAAACCGACGACCGAATCGAGCAACGGAACGCTTGCCCTGAGACGGGAGCCCAAGACGCTCACCTGGGTACTTACTCGGTGCTGGGCTGGAGCCCGTTTTTTGGTCGTCGCGTGCTGACATGTTTTTAGTCTAATTCCGCTGAATGCGCGGATTTTCGCCTATTGCCGCCATAGCCGTAACATAATAGAAACACTTGTGTCACGGGTGCGTTATGCCCGAGCCATAGATTAATCACGGTTCTCCATCGAGGACCCTATCCATCCTTCGCTTTTGGAGATATTCAGGCATGTTTAAAGACTCATCTGAGGTGCTGAAGTTCATCAAGGAAACTGACGTTAAGTTCCTTGACATTCGCTTCACTGACCTTCCCGGCGTGCAGCAGCACTTCAACATCCCAGCTTCGACCGTTGACGAGGAATTCTTCACCGTCGGTCAGCTCTTCGACGGATCTTCCATCCGTGGATTCGCTGACATCCACGAGTCGGACCTTCAGCTCATCCCTGATGTCACCACCGCGTACATTGACGAATTCCGCACCGAGCGTACACTCATCATGGTCTTCGACATCTACAACCCCCGCAACGGTGAGATTTACCACCGTGACCCCCGCCAGGTTGCTAAGAAGGCTGAGAAGTACCTCGCTTCGACCGGAATCGCAGACACCGCGTTCTTCGCTCCCGAGGCTGAGTTCTTCATTTTTGACGACGTTCGCTACGAAGTAAACCAGCACACCTCGTTCTACTCGGTTGACTCAGAAGAGGGCGCCTGGAACACCGGTCGCGAAGAAGAAGGCGGGAACCTCGCCAACAAGACCCCCTACAAGGGCGGCTACTTCCCCGTCTCCCCCGTTGACAAGCTCGCTGACCTCCGCGACGACATGTGCATCAAGTTGGAGAACGCAGGCCTAATCCTTGAGCGCAGCCACCACGAGGTTGGTACCGCAGGTCAGTGTGAGATCAACTACCGCTTTGACACCATGGTTCACGCGGCAGATGACATCCTCAAGTTCAAGTACGTCATCAAGAACACTGCTGAGCAGTGGGGCAAGGTCGCGACCTTCATGCCTAAGCCTCTCTTCGGTGACAATGGTTCGGGTATGCACACCCACCAGTCGCTCTGGAACGATGGCAAGCCACTGTTCTACGACGAGAACGGCTACGGCGGTCTTTCTGACATCGCTCGCTGGTACATCGGTGGTTTGCTGAAGCACGCTGCCGCTGTCATTGCGTTCACCAACCCCTCGGTCAACTCATTCCACCGCCTCGTGCCTGGTTTTGAGGCTCCCGTAAACCTCGTTTACTCGGCTGGTAACCGCTCGGCTGCAATCCGCATCCCGATCACCGGCACCAACCCCAAGGCAAAGCGCATTGAGTTCCGCGCTCCTGACGCCGCTTCGAACCCCTACCTCGCATTCGCTGCGCAGATGATGGCAGGTCTCGACGGAATCAAGAACCGCATTGAGCCGCACGAGCCCGTTGACAAGGACCTGTACGAGCTTCCCCCCGAGGAGGCAAAGAACATTCCTCAGGTTCCCGCTTCGCTCGAAGAAGCACTCGTTGCGCTCGAGAACGACCACGAATTCCTTCTCGCAGGAAACGTGTTCACGAAGGACCTCATCGAGAACTGGATCGACTACAAGCGTTCGGCTGAAATCAAGCCCCTCGCCCAACGTCCGCACCCGTTCGAGTACGAACTGTACTTCGGCGTCTAATCGCTGCAAAGACTTGTGGCCGTCACCTTGAGGTGGCGGCCACAGTCGTTTAAGCGTCAAAACTATTTCTCGATTTGATAGAACACTCTCTCGACTACGGCTCGTGCTCGTCGAGTCACAGACAAGTAATCCTCTTCTAGACGGTTTGCACTACCGCGCGGGTAGTCCAGCAATCTGGCAATACCTTCGAGATCGCTCACGTCGCGAGGCAAAACATCAGAAGACCGCTGCGCCCACAAAGTCATCGCTGATCGAATTCGCGAAGAAAGCAACCATGCTTCACGCAAGAGTCTCTCATCAGCCTCTGAGAGCAATCCGCTACGGACTGCAGCCTCGAGGCCTTTCAATGTGGACGGTGTTCGAAGATCAGGAAATTGGTTGCCATACTGCAACTGCAAAATTTGAAGCGTCCACTCGACGTCGCTCAGCGAACCGCGCCCAAGTTTGAGATGACGTGTTGGGTCGGCCCCTGATGGAAGGCGTTCGCTCTCTACGCGCGCCTTGATGCGGCGAATTTCGCGAAGTTCAGCATCTGGCATGTCAGCTTGATAGCGGACAGAATCTGCAAGCGTCATGAAGTCATCGAGAAGGCTGGAATCGCCGGCGATGGGCGCGGCACGAAGAAGAGCTTGAGCCTCCCAAGTGAGCGACCAGCGATCGTAATATGCCGCATACGATTCAAGTGATCGAACGTTTGGCCCGTTCCGCCCTTCGGGGCGAAGGTCGAGATCAAGTTCTAGAGCGAGACGGGCGTCCGCTGCGTACTCTTGCAGCTTTGCCGACAGGCGCTCCGCTGTTCGCGTAGCTCGATCGTTATCGCTGTCAAGACTCCTAAACACGAAAAGGACGTCAGCGTCACTACCAAACCCAAGCTCTGCGCCTCCGTAACGACCCATCGCGATGATGGCAAACTCAACGCGTTCGGTTTCTGACCGTTGCGCGACCTTCAGGAATGCTCGCAAACAGGCCGTCGTGACATCAGACAGTCCCTGCGCCAAATCGGACATAGTCCCGACATGGACGATGCCAGCCATGGCAAGACGCAAAACCTCGCGACGGCGCATAAATCGAATCGCAGAAACCGCGGACACCTCATCATCGTGACGCGAGATGAGTGCTTGCGTCTCTGCCTCCAGAGCCTCTAACGACCGAGGGGTAAGTTCATCATCATCTTCGAGCCAGGCTACGGCTTCAGGAATCTTTTCTAAGAGGTCTGTGACAAAACGGGAACCGCTCAGAATTTGCGTTAGACGAGCCGCAGCAGCTGCGCTGTCTCGCAACATGCGCAAATACCAGTGTGACTCCCCCAAGGCTTCAGAGAGTCTTCTAAAAGCGAGCAGACCACTATCTGGGTCAGCACCATCAGCGAGCCACTCCAGGAGGATGGGTAAAAGGGCTCTTTGAATCGTGGCTCGACGAGATAGCCCAGTCGTCAGCGCTGAAATATGAGTAAGTGCGCCTTTGGCGTCTTTGAAACCGATGGCAGAGAGACGTCCCTGAGCTTGCTCAGCACTGAGCTGGTATCCCTCCTCAGGAAGGTTGGCGACTGCTGCCAGCAGTGGGCGATAGAACAAGCGTTCATGTAATTGACGTACGTCAATTTTGAGTCGCTGCCACTTTTCAATGAGTGCTTCATTCGTTGTGGCAAAGTGTGAGGCCCGAGCCAAAATGCGTTGCGCTTCAGGATCCTGTGGCATGAGGTGCGTTCGTGAGAGGTCACGAAGTTGCAAGCGATGTTCGAGCACTCGCAGGGTTCGATAGTTTTCAGCAAAAGATGCGGCTTCGGCGCGGCCGACATAGCCGGCCACCGACAACTCTGCGAGCGACTCAATAGTCCCCCGCAATCGCACATTGGCATCAGATTGACCATGGACGAGCTGCAGAAGTTGCACAGTGAATTCGATGTCTCGTAGACCACCAGGGCCAAGCTTGAGTTGCCAATCGACATCAGCGGCCGGAATGTTGTCGGTGACACGCTCCCGCATGCGTTGGACTTGATCAACAAACCCCGGGCGCGAGGCGCTCGACCATACTTTCGGTGCAACACCAGCCATGTATGCCCGGCCCAAAGAAATTGAACCAGCGAGGGGACGGGCCTTGAGTAGCGCTTGAAACTCCCAGTTCTTTGCCCAACGGTCGTAATACGCCAAATGAGAATCAAGTGTGCGAACGAGGGCACCATCTTTGCCTTCTGGCCGCAGATTTGCGTCGAGCTCCCAGAGCCCTGGCTCCCGGCTCACTTCAAAAATCCCGCGCATGGTCCCCTGCGCTAGACGAGTTGCAATTGTGAGGGCGCGTTCGGAACTCAGTTTCTCGGTGTCTAGTGACTGACCTACGTAGATGACATCGACGTCGCTCAAATAATTGAGTTCACGAGCACCGCACTTACCCATTCCTATAACTGCGAAATCTACAAGAGCGATATCTTCGGCAGAAAAGTCTGCTTGCAGGTCCAAGCGCGCAACTGCGAGAGACGCCTCGATGGCTGCGCCGGCAAGATCTGCCAGACCCGCAGCTACTTCGTCGACAACGAGAGTTGGATCCTCTCTACTGAGGTCATACCCAGCCAATGCGACAACAGCTTGACGATAAGCGATACGGAGTGCGTCGCGAGCAGCGTCACCACCTACGCCAGCAATGTAACCGCCTGTTGTGGATGAAGACGCACTGACGGACTTGAGCAATGCCATTCGCGCTTGATCCTCATTCATGGCTCCGCCGAGGGGCTTGAGGAGGACAGAGAGGCTCTGCGGTTGTCGCTGCAAGAATTCAGCTAGACCACGAGAACCGCCCAGAACGCACAAAAGACGAGCTAAGGCATCCGGATTTTTTCGGAACGGTGCTAGATCTTTGGATGCAGACTCATGGAGCCGAAAAAATTCAACAGCGGCTCGGTCAGGATCCGCTGCATGCGAATACAGATCTAACGCGGCCTCAACGGAGATTCCAACGATGGACGCTAGCTTTTGTGCGCTCTCTCGACCCTGCGTAAGGTCAGAAAATCCTGCGCGAGCGACGAGCGCGAGCGACAGCTGTTCGACCACGAGATACTAGAGCGTTTCGAGGTTGTTTCGAAGCTCGAACGGAGTCACCTGCGCGCGGTATGCATCCCATTCGCGACGCTTGTTCAAGAGAACATAGTTGAACGTCTTTTCGCCCAGTGTCTGAGCAACAAGCTCGCTTTCTTCCATGATGGAGATTGCGTGGTGCAGACTCGAGGGCAGAGGCTTGTAGCCGAGTGCTTTGCGCTCAGTATCAGTGAGCTCCCACACATTGTCTTGCGCCTCAGCCGGAAGCTCGTAGCCCTCTTCAATACCCTTGAGCCCAGCGGCCAGCAAGAGGCTGTACGACAGGTACGGGTTGGCAGCTGAGTCAATTGCGCGGTATTCAATACGCGCACTCTGGCTCTTGCTCGGCTTGTACAACGGAACACGAATCAGAGCAGAGCGGTTGTTGTGACCCCATGTCGCAAAGCTCGGAGCCTCGTCACCACCCCAGAGGCGCTTGTACGAGTTCACATACTGATTGGTAATGGCTGTGATTTCAGGCGCGTGGTGCAGCAGACCCGCAATGAACTGGCGACCTGTCTTTGAGAGCTGATACTGAGCCCCGGCTTCGAAGAAAGCGTTGGTGTCTCCTTCAAAAAGTGACAGGTGAGTGTGCATACCCGAACCAGGGTGTTCGGCAAAGGGCTTGGGCATAAACGTTGCGTAAACGCCCTGCTCCATTGCAACTTCTTTGATCACAGTGCGGAAGGTCATGACGTTATCAGCTGTTGTTAGAGCATCTGCGTAGCGAAGGTCAATTTCGTTCTGACCTGGACCAGCTTCGTGGTGGCTGAACTCGACAGAAATACCCAAGTCTTCAAGCATGCGCACTGCACGGCGACGGAAATCATGTGCGGTACCACCAGGTACGTTGTCAAAATAACCAGCCGCATCGATGGGCTTCGCGCCACCGTTCTCCCAGTCTGAATTGTTCAACAGGTAGAACTCAATTTCAGGGTGAGTGTAAAAGGTAAATCCCTTTTCGGCTGCCTTGGCCAAAGTGCGCTTGAGCACGTTTCGGGGATCTGCCATTGCTGGCTGACCATCAGGAGTCACAATGTCGCAGAACATGCGGGCGGTCGGGTCAATCTCTCCACGCCACGGCAAAATCTGGAAGGTTGACGGATCGGGCTGCGCCAGAACATCAGCTTCAAAGGACCGAGTCATACCTTCGATGGCTGAACCGTCGAAACCTACGCCTTCGGTAAAAGCTCCTTCAATTTCTGCCGGAGCCACAGCGACAGACTTGAGAGTTCCGACCACATCGGTGAACCAGAGGCGCACGAATTTGACGCCGCGTTCCTCAATTGTGCGGAGTACAAAATCTTGTTGCTTATCCATGAGCACTAACCCTCTCGTTTGTCACTACTAGGCTACTGAATATGCCGGTGATTCGCCTTGCGCTTGCTCAAACCAACCCACGCCTGGGTGACTTTGTTGCGAACTGCACCGCCATCCTCGCTGACGTAGCGAGTGCTTTTGACGCAGGAGCCGACCTTGTGGCATTTCCTGAAATGTCATTGACCGGTTACCCGATCGAAGACTTGGCTCGACGTCCTGATTTTCTGAAGCGAGCACGTCAGCACCTTGACGAGTTGGCGCAAGCTATCCAGACTGCCGGCCACGGCTCACTACCCGTAATTGTTGGCTTTCCCAGCGGACCTGTTTTAGCCCCGGCCGAACACGGCAACCCACACGCTATTGCTCACAATTCAGCCGCAGTCATACAAGACGGTCGCGTTATTGGCGTCTATCACAAGCGTCACCTGCCCAACTACTCAGTGTTCGATGAGTACCGCAACTTCGTGCCTGGATCGACGACCGCCGTTATTCATGTTGCCGGAGCTGACATCGGGCTCGCCATTTGCGAAGATGCGTGGCAAGACCATGGACCATTTGAAGACCTCGCTGCCCTGTCTCCTGGCCTCGTTATCGTCATCAACGGTTCGCCGTTTGAGCGCGACAAAGATGACGTACGAGTTCCGCTTATTCAGCGTCGAACTCAAGAGGTCAATGCGCATGTGGCGTATGTCAACTTAGTTGGCGGTCAGGACGACCTCGTTTTTGACGGTGACAGTTTCGTTGTTTCGAACGGAGGACGAGTCATTGCTCGCGCACCACGATTCACGCCACATCTGCTTATAACTGACCTGAACCTTCCAGATGCTCACCTTGAACGTCGTGGACGCGTTGCGAATCTGTCTCTCATCGAGACTGCGTCTCAACCACACAACCATGTTGCGATCCCTCAGACCTCCATCAACGAGCCACATCACGACAGTCGCGAGCAGATTTGGAACGCGTTAGCACTAGGCCTACGTGACTACGTGAACAAGAACGGATTCCCATCGGTCATCCTTGGACTTTCAGGTGGAATCG
>JBDKLU010000039.1:0-20471 GCA_039795475.1 Actinomycetota bacterium
GCCTTGACCGCGGTAAACGCTGCGACTGTGACGAAAAGACCGACACCACCGACACACATCGTGATCGCAATAATGCTGGCCTTATTCAGCTTTATTTTGCTCACTCGTGAATTGATGATCGCCGTCAAGACGAGGGCAACGGCACCAATTGGCTGCACAACAATAATGGGAGAAAAACCAAGACTCACGAGTTGGAAGACAACTGCGAGTCCAAGCATCAACGTGCCAAAAAGCCATGATGGCCTAGCGAGCAGTGCGGCAAGCTGCTTCAAGTTCAGCGTGGAATTAGATTCCCTTGCGCTATCTGAGTCGACCTTGCCAACGCCACTGTGTTGTAACTGAGCGCCGACGGACATGAAGACAGCACCGATGAGTGCGAACGGAATACCGATAAGTTGCGAGGGCTCGAAATGAACCGCCGGAGTCGACGCAAGAAGTTGGGCAGCCCACATGCCTACGAGCCTAGCGTCGCAGGCGTTTTGAGGGCCTGTCCCACGCCGTAGGCTTGAGGCATGTCCGTGCGTCCTATTTTCATCACCGGTGACCCTGTTTTACACACCGTTGCAGCTCCCGTAACGACGTTCGACGCTGAACTTCAGGAACTCATTGAAGACATGTACCAGACCATGGATGAAGCACCTGGCGTTGGACTTGCAGCACCGCAAATCGGAGTCGGCCTGCGCATCTTTGTTTATGACTATCCAGAAGACGATGGAACGCCACGTCGTGGAGTTGCTATCAACCCTGAACTCTTCGTATCACCGGTCGAAGTTCGCGAGCCCGAACTTTCCGAAGAAGAAGGTTGTCTGTCTTTCCCGGGCGAGCGTTTTCCGCTCGTACGCGCTGACAAGGCGATTCTCCGCGCTCAAGACGAAAAAGGCGCGTTCTTTGAACTCGAATGCGAAGGCTGGTTCGCGCGAATTATGCAACACGAATTTGATCACTTGAATGGTCTTCTCTACGTCGACCGACTCGCACATCAAGAAGGCAAGAAAGCAGCTAAGGCTCGCAAGTCCAATGGATGGGGAAAGCCTGGCAACACCTGGATGCCCGGGGTTGACGACCTCGAAGGATAAAACAAAAACCCGATCAAAGACCGGGCTATGTTTGCTCCCCGAGATGGACTCGAACCATCAACCTGCCGGTTAACAGCCGGCTGCTCTGCCAATTGAGCTATCGAGGATTGGCGCTTGCGCGTCTTCTACATTAGCACCTGTGAGCAGGTGCAATTCACCGCGACTGGAGGCTAGTACCCCCGTACGTTTCGACGCTTATTTTCGAGTGCAAGAAGCTCTTCTTGGATGGCTCGCGACGCCACAACGTCACTTGAGCCAACTCGCTGAAGGCGTGAGACGAGGTCGCTCTTCTGTCTCACCAGGTCGCGCTCGACCAGGCTCGAAACAATTCCCCGCACGTAAATCTCAATTCGTTTGGGATCTAATTCGGGCAATGGAGCAATCGCAAGTTGGGTCACGAGCGCCGCAACTTCAGCGTTGGCATCCGCCATGACCGTTTGCAACCATGTCGCCTCGTTTCGACTGGTGCGGTTGGCACCAACCGACGCACGAATCTGGTCGAGTACCGGCTGCGAAAACTTGGCTGCACACGCATCATCCAGTTGAGCATCCGAAATCATTTCCGGGTGTTGGAGAATCGCCATCAGAGCGTCTCGCTCCAGTCGAACAGATGGATCACGACCAAGGTCTGCAAATGTGACTGGAGGTGCGGGAGCGAATTCATCATCGCTCGGATGAGGTTCACCTTCTGGCTGGAAACCAGATTGTCCTGGCGCCACAGAAGCTGCACGAGCAGAGCTGCGAGCAGCCGAGGTCGCTCGACTAACCGCCTGCTGAGCCTCCGAGATATCGACACCAGTCAGACGCGCGAGTTCACGCGTATAGCCAGGCTTGAGGGCTCCGTCTCTGATGTCAGCGATGATTGGGGCCGCCTCACGCAACGCTGCGATACGACCTTCAACTGTGTCGAGGTTATAGTTCGTGAGCAGCGTGCGAATGACGAATTCAAACATGGGCACCTTGGACTCGATTAGGTCACGTACTGCTTGTTCACCTCGGTTGAGACGTAAATCACATGGATCGAGCCCCTCGGGAGCTACAGCTACGAAAGTTTGCGCGGTGAACCTCGCTTGTTCACCGAATGCTCGCAGTGCCGCTTTTTGGCCGGCAGCATCTGGATCAAAGGTAAATATGACCTCACCGAGACCAGAATCATCACCCATGATGCGGCGAATCAACTTAATGTGATCAACCCCGAACGCCGTGCCACACGTCGCGACAGCGGTGGTCACCCCTGAAAGATGGGCTGCCATGACATCGGTGTAGCCCTCGACGACGACAACGCGGCGGGTTCGTCCGATGTCTTTCTTGGCAAGGTCGAGCCCGTACAACACCTGGGCCTTGTGATAAACCGGAGTTTCAGGAGTGTTCAGGTACTTAGGACCTTTGTCATCATCGAAGAGTTTGCGTGCACCAAAACCAATAGTCTGACCTGTCACATCACGGATCGGCCACACGAGACGACCACGGAAACGGTCGTACGCACCCTTGTCTCCTTCAGAGAGCAAACCGGCGGCGAGCATCTCTTCGTCGGTGTACCCCTTGGCCTTGAGATGATCGCGCAATTCGCCCCAGCTCTTAGGTGCGTATCCAATGCCAAACTGCTCAGCAGCTACGCGGTCGAAGCCACGCTCTCCCAAAAACTTGCGCCCCTCGGCGGCACCTGGAGTTGCCAACTGTGCAACAAAAAACTCAGCGGCAGCCGAATTAGCCGCCAGAAGGCGAGCGCGATTCCCGCTCTGGCCAGGTTTGGCGGAGCCACCCTCTTCATACGTGAGCTGAAAACCCAGTCGCTCTGCAAGGCGCTCTACTGCCTCAGTGAAGGTGACGTGGTCCATCTTCTGCATAAAGCTGTAAACATCACCGCTCTCGCCACATCCGAAACAGTGATAAAAACCACTCGTTGACTTCACATGGAAGCTCGGGCTGCGCTCATCGTGAAAAGGGCACAATCCTTTGAGTGAACCAACACCGGCTGACTTGAGCGCAACGTGTTCGCCAATGATGTCAGCGATATTCGTGCGGGCTTTCACCTCGTCAATATCGGAAGCGCGAATTCGACCAGCCATTACTTGCCGACCAACCGCTCGTGCCAGGCAAAAGCCGATTGGTCAGTCAAGCTCGCAACTTGGTCAACAACGACGCGTCGTCGAGCCGCATCATCTTGAGCACTTGCCCAGTCATCAGCAAAGGCGCGATCGAGCATTGCAGGGCCACCTGCCCAGAGTGTCTCGGCCAACTCGGTAAGGACCTCGCGCTGGTGGGCGTAAACCGGCTGACGAGAATTAATCTTCATGACAAACGCGGCAGCAATTCCCTTAAGAACCGCAATCTCAGCGCCAACTTCTTTCGGTACGACAACGGAGGCACCGAAACGAGCCAGTGAACTCGTTGCATAAGAAGCTTTAGTTGCGTGGGTAGCGGCGTGCGCAAAACGACCGATGAGCTTGGATGTGAGGTTCTTGAGCTTTGCTTGAGCCATGCGCGAGCCGTCAAATTCATCGACCCAGACGTCAAGGTTATCGAGGCGGTCAAACGCTGCAATCAGTTCGTCGTGAGTGTGTTCACCACCGATCCACTCAAACATTTGATCAACGAGATCATCGTGATTTACTCGGGCACCGAGTTCACGAGCATCGATGTAGCCGTTCACGATGGCGTCTTCAAAGTCGTGCACCGAGTAGGCAACATCATCGCTAAAGTCCATGACCTGAGCCTCGATGCACTTAACACGCTCGGGAGCACCCGCGCGCATCCATTCAAAAACGTGGATGTCGTCGGCATAGAAACCAAACTTTGCGCGTCCAGTTGGGTCGATCACCGCTTGCTGAATCGGCCACGGATATTTCGTACTCGCGTCGAGGCTTGCCCGAGTGAGATTTAGCCCGTAGGACATTCCTGTCTTGCCGAAGACTTTGGCCTCTAATCGAGTCAACAAGCGCAACGTTTGAGCATTGCCCTCGAATCCGCCGATGTCTTTTGCCCACTCTGCAAGTGCCTTTTCACCGTTGTGCCCAAAGGGAGGATGACCAATGTCGTGCGCGAGACAGGCAGTGTCAACAACATCTGGATCAAGGCCTAACGAACCAGCTAGCTCTCGCCCCACCTGAGCAACTTCAAGGGAGTGCGTCAGACGGTTACGAGCAAAATCAAGTCCGGCCGTTGGACTCAAAACTTGGGTTTTCGCCGCCAGACGACGAAGCGCACTGGAGTGCAGAAGGCGCGCACGGTCACGAGCGAACTGACCACGACGCGACGAGTGTTCCTCGCCACACATACGCGCAGAGTCGAACTCTGAATAGCCATCGGGAACGTTGAAGTCGTTCACACTATCCCCCGCTCGCATCGATCTCTGCTTCAGCAACGGTAGCGCGTTCCGCGTCTCCCAGGGAGCGTGATTCCAACCATCGATCTGGCAAAGCAGTCTTCTTGGGAGTCCCAGCTCGACCACGCTGGCCCTCTGCCGCGAGCCCCGGATACGGAGCCGACCAGTCGAGTTCCCCGAGAAGATCATCCAGATGTTGAAGGCTCGTTACCAGGGCCATGCGCGAGCGCAAGTCACCACCGACCGAATATCCCTTGAGATACCAAGCCATGTGTTTACGAATATCGCGACAAGCACGCTCTTCACTATCGAAGAATTCCACGAGCAATTCAGCGTGCCGACGAATCGCTTGAGCAACAAAGCCAAGATCTGGCTGCACCAGTGCGCGTTCTTCTTGCAGCCCAGCACGGTGCCTAAAAGCTGCGTTCAAATCAGCGAAGAGCCATGGTCGCCCCAAACATCCACGGCCAACGACGACACCGTCACATCCTGTCTGGTCCACCATGCGCAGCGCATCCTCGCCCGACCAAATATCGCCGTTGCCCAAAACGGGTACATCAGTAATGACTGACTTGAGCTCGCCGATAGCGTTCCAGTCTGCCTGCCCGCTGTAGTACTCGCTTGCCGTACGGCCATGCAGTGCGATGGATGCAACACCAGCACCCTGAGCGATTTTGCCTGCCTCGATGAACGTGAGGTGGTCGGAGTCGATTCCTTTGCGCATCTTGATGGTCAGCGGAAGTTCTCCAGCGCCCGCAACGGCCGACTCAATGATGTCCTGAAAGAGGTCGGTTTTCCAAGGCAGAGCAGCCCCGCCACCTTTACGCGTGACCTTGGGAACGGGGCATCCGAAGTTCAAATCGATGTGATCGGCCAAACCCTCAGCCGAAAGCATACGAGCCGCCTCACCGATGGTTTTGGGGTCAACACCATAGAGCTGAATCGAACGAGTCGTTTCACTTTCGTGGTGCTTGATAAGACGCATCGAGGCCGGCGTACGCTCGACGAGTGCGCGAGAAGTGATCATTTCGGACACGTACAAACCCGCACCGTATTCGCGACAGAGACGACGAAAAGCTGTGTTTGTGATGCCAGCCATGGGCGCAAGAACAACGGGAACATCGACGGTGATGGGACCGATTGTCAACCCACCTGCCACTGCAGGACTACTCACCATCACCGACTGCCTTCACTCGCGTTTCGTATGTTTCTAGTATCCCACGATGCCGCTCGATAACTATTTTTTAGGTGCGTCCACTGCCCCGCCGAAACGACGGTCACGACTGACGTATTGCTCGACGGCGTTCCACAAATCAACTCGGGAGAAATCCGGCCAAAGTGTGTCGAGAAAAACCATTTCTGCGTAGGCAGATTGCCACAACAAGAAATTGCTGGTTCGTTGTTCACCGCTCGATCGCACAAAGAGATCAACGTCTGGCATCTCTGGCTGATACAGGTGTTTTTTTAGTGTTTCTTCGCATACGCGGTGTGGAGCTAAGCGACCCTCTGCTACATCGCGAGCAATTGCGGAAACCGCATCCACGATCTCGACCCGACCGCCGTAATTGACACACATCGTAAGGGTCAGCGTGGTGTTGTCTCTTGTGAGTTCCTCAGCGAATTGCAGTTCATTAATCACGGACTTCCACAGTTTTGGCTTTCGACCCGCCCACTTCACTCGCACTCCCCACTCATTGAGTTGGTCACGGCGACGGTGAAGGACATCTCGGTTGAAGCCCATCAAGAACTTGACCTCGTCGGGTGAGCGTTTCCAGTTTTCAGTTGAAAACGCGTAGACAGATAGGTGCGTGATGCCTAGCTGGATTGCACCTGCAACAACATCAAGCAATGCTGCTTCACCGGCCTTGTGGCCTTCA
This sequence comes from Actinomycetota bacterium, assembly GCA_039795475.1. Classification (GTDB taxonomy): domain Bacteria; phylum Actinomycetota; class Actinomycetes; order Actinomycetales; family Microbacteriaceae; genus CAIOLM01. The sequence continues at coordinate 6,279 of JBDKLU010000039.1, forward strand.
ACTCGAGTAAGACCTCGTGCATTGGCCCATCGACCATTGCCATCCATGACAATGGCAACATGTTTGGGCACTGAACCAGCCGGCAGGCGTGGCGGATACAGCCCCGTCCAGTCGAGCGGACGGTATTCAACGGCATCTTTATGGGTAAAAGGCTTGCTCATCGGGCCACGTGCTCCATCGATTTCAATGTCTTTTCTAAATGCCATTGTGTGTAAGCCGAGACTAAACCTTCTGCGCGGCCCCAGAGTTTAGGATCGACCGATTCCGCTTGCTCCCAATCGCCTCGCACAAGAGCATCGAGTAATCCAACAGTTGCCGCGTCAATCTTTGCAGCGCCGGTGGGTGCGCAATTAGTGCATACCAAGCCACCAAGTTGGACGACGAACTGCTTGTGAGTTCCTGGCTCGCCACAACGCGCGCACGCATCAAATGACGGTGCCCATCCCGCTAACGACAATGCCCGCAGAAGATACGAGTTGAGAGTGAGCGCCGGAGGATGCTCGCCACGCGACAACGAGCGCAGCGCTCCCACGAGCAACAGATACTGCTGCGGAGCTGCCTCGGTGTCGGTCAATCGATCAGCAGTTTCCACCATGACGTTTGCTGAGGTGTACTTGGCGTAATCAGCAACAATTTCTGAGCCGTACGAACCGATGGTCTCAGCTTGATTGACCGTGTCGAGACTTTTTCCTTCGTACAGCTGCACGTCAGCAACCATAAAAGGTTCGAGTCGCGAACCAAATTTGGATGCTGTTCGACGTACGCCCTTAGCAACCGCCCGCACTTTGCCGTGCGTTTTGGTCAGCATCGTGACGATTCGGTCTGCTTCACCCAATTTATGGGTGCGCAGTACTACCGCTTCGTCTCGATATGTGGGCACATCATCCCTCGAGGCGAACGGCGCGGTTGATCGCAGACACGACGGCTTTGAGCGTTGCGGTCGAGATATCAGAATCGATACCAACACCCCACAGGCGCTTGCCGTCGACGTTGAGTTCGACGTAGGCAGCCGCCTGCGCATCGCCACCGGCTGCCATCGTGTGCTCGACATAGTCGAAGAGCTCAACATGGATGCCCTGAGCGGCCATCAACTTCAAGAAGGCGTCGATCGGACCGTTGCCAATCGAGTCTTTGCGCTCGACGGTGTCGCCATCGCGCAAATCAACGCTCAGCTTTACCGTGCCAGCGAAGTCAGACTCGGTGCGGCTTCCTCGAAGTTCGAATCGCCCCCACTTCTGGTTGTCGTCAGCCGAAGGCAGATACTCGTCCTGGAAGATCGTCCACAGCTCTTCGCTCGTGACTTCGCCACCCTCTGCATCGGTCTTGGCCTGAACAACACCCGAGAACTCAATCTGGAGGCGACGAGGCAAGTCGAGCGAGTGATCCTTCTTGAGCAAGTAGGCAACACCGCCCTTACCCGACTGTGAGTTCACACGGATGACAGCTTCGTACGTGCGTCCGAGGTCACGCGGGTCAATTGGCAGATACGGAACACCCCACACGAGTTCATCCACATGTACACCACGTTCGGCAGCTTCTTCGGCCATTGCCTCAAAGCCTTTTTTAATGGCGTCCTGGTGCGAACCCGAGAATGCGGTGTACACAAGGTCGCCGGCCCAAGGGCTGCGCTCATGAACTTTGAGCTGGTTGCAGTATTCGGCCGTGCGCTTGATTTCATCCAAGTTTGAGAAATCAATCTGCGGATCAATGCCTTGCGTAAACATGTTGATACCGAGAGCCACGAGATCGACGTTTCCTGTGCGCTCACCGTTTCCGAACAAACAACCTTCAATACGGTCTGCACCAGCCATGTAACCGAGCTCAGCTGCTGCCACGGCAGTGCCGCGGTCATTGTGGGGGTGCAGCGAAATAATGACGTTCTCGCGGTGAGCGAGGTGACGGCTCATCCATTCGATGGCGTCGGCGTAGACGTTTGGCGTTGCCATTTCAACCGTGGCAGGAAGGTTGATAATGACCTTTCGCTCCGGTGTGGGTTCAAAAATTTCAATGACCTGGTTACAAACGTCGACCGCAAACTCGAGCTCGGTTCCCGTGAAGCTTTCTGGCGAGTACTCATAGAAGACTGCTGTGTCGGGAATGGTCTTCTCGAATTCACGACACAAACGAGCACCGTGCAGAGCGATGTCGATGATGCCTTGCTTGTCTTCACGGAATACAACCTCGCGTTGCAAAACACTCGTGGAGTTGTACAGGTGAACGACGGCCTGCTTTGCACCGGCGATTGACTCATAGGTGCGTTCGATCAGGTGGTCGCGAGCCTGCGTCAGAACCTGAATCGTGACGTCATCGGGAATCGCGTTCTCTTCGATGAGAGAGCGAACAAAGTCGAAATCGGTCTGGCTCGCCGATGGGAATCCGACTTCGATTTCTTTATAACCCATGCGTACCAGCAAATCGAACATGATGCGCTTGCGTTCAGGGCTCATCGGGTCGATCAGGGCCTGGTTACCGTCACGAAGGTCTACCGCACACCAACGAGGCGCTTGAGTGATGCGCTTGGTCGGCCACGTGCGGTCAGGAAGCTCAACAGCGAGCTGCTCGTGGTACGGACGGTACTTGTGCACCGGCATGGTGCTGGGTTTTTGATTGTTCTTCATAGCATTTCTCCTCGCGGGTGGTGGTCAGCCAACGGAAATCACCGCGACGAGGGAGGCTTTAGAAATGAGCCTCGTCGCGGCAGCTAAGAAGAAGCAGACCGAATGACACGACTTTAGGCTAACACTCCTGAGGCGCTAGAAGCCCAACCTTTGCAAGAGTTTTGGGTCTCTTTGCCAGTCCTTGGCAACTTTTACGCGAATACTCAAAAAGACCTTACGCCCCATGAGCTGCTCGATTGCGGCTCGAGAAGTAGCGCCGATTTCTTTCAACCGCGCTCCACCATTGCCAATGATGATTCCTTTTTGGCTGTCGCGTTCAACAAAAACATTCGCGTAAATGTCGACCATGTCTTTGTCCTCACGTTCGATGATGTCGTCCAAAGTCACGGCGAGAGAATGTGGCAGCTCGTCATGAACACCCTCAAGGATGGACTCTCGAATCAGTTCTGAGATTCGTTTGGAGAGATCCTCGTCGGTCGTTTCGTCATCCAAATAGAGCGGGTCGCCCTCCGGCAACAACGCAATAAGCTCATCGGCAAGCACATCTACCTGTTCACCGCTGACAGCTGAAACTGGAATAACGAGTGCCCAATCGCGTAACTCACTCACTTCGAGCAACCGCTGAGCTATTTGTTCCTTGGAAGACACATCGGTTTTGGTGACAACGGCGATCTTCTTAGCCCGCGGGAAGTTTTCCAGCTGCTCGTTGATGAAATTGTCGCCGGGACCGATGGGTTCATCCGCGGGAAAACACATTCCGATGACATCAACATCGCCTAGGGTCGCTTGCACCAGAGCATTTAGTCGCTCACCAAGCAACGTACGCGGCCGGTGAATACCCGGGGTGTCAACCAAAATAAGCTGGCCAGTCGGGCGGTTCGTGATTCCGCGAATTGCGTGACGCGTTGTTTGCGGCTTCGAGCTTGTAATCGCGATCTTTTCGCCGACAAGCGCATTTGTCAGAGTTGACTTGCCGACATTCGGGCGACCGACCAAAGAAACAAAACCTGAGCGTGGAATCTGACCGTTGGCTCGTTTTGCTGCCTTGGGAGCCCTAGCCATTGTTCACTTCTTCCTCATCAATGATGGTCGATTCTTCGCCGAGGAACGCTTCTTCGGCAGCTTTAAGATCTTCGTCAGCCCTAGCCAGGATTCTGGTGACGCGTCCGCGCGGTGCATCACTTCGATCAGCCTCAAGTACGAGCCCGCTGACAGAAACTTTGTCCCCGACGACCGCAATACGACCGAGTTCTTTCGCCATGAGTCCACCGACAGAGTCGATGTCTTCATCTTCGAGTTCGATACCAAACAAATCGCCCAAGTCTTCGACGTGCAAGCGCGAGGAAACCCGGAATACGCCGTCGCCAAGACCTTCGACGTCTGGTTTTCCTCGGTCGTGCTCATCAGAAATCTCTCCGACAAGCTCCTCGATGAGATCCTCGAGAGTTACCAAACCAGCGATACCGCCGTATTCGTCGACTACGAGTGCCACGTGAGTTGCAAGAGCCTGCATCTGCTTGAGTGCGTCATCCGCTTTTTTACTCTCGGGAATGAACACAGCGGTGCGTGCGACGGAATCAGCCACAACGTCATCCAAGCTCTCATCACGAGTAAGTGAACGGCGAGCAATGTCCCGCAGGTACAAGACTCCACGGATGTCGTCGGTGTCAGAGCCGATCACAGGAATCCGCGAAAAACCTGACTCGAGCATGACGTTTGCCGCTTCGCGAAGCGATGCAGAACTTTCGACGGTGACCATGTCAATGCGTGGCACCATCACTTCACGGACGACTGTGTCATCCCATTCAAAAATGGAGTGGATGAGTTCGCGCTCTTCGTCTTCAAGAATGTCGTGACGCACCGCTTCGTCAACCATGCTCAGCAGCTGTTCTTCCGAGGTGAACGAGCTCGTCCCCGGACGACCTGGTGTTACCCGATCGCCCAGGGAAACCAACACATCAGCAAGGGGCCCGAGAACCACGCGCAGAATGTGCACGATTGGAGCGACAAAGGAAACAACACCCTGCGGGTGAGCCCGACCAACACTTCGTGGGCTCGAACCAGCGAGAACGAAAGAAACGCCCACCATGATGAAAGCCGCGATGAGAAGAGCAGCCCACAGCGGAAGGGCGCTGGCAACGAGCGTGCCCGTCACTAGAACCGCGACGGTTGTTTCGCTCACGATGCGGACGAAAGTGGTGACGTTTCGGTGTGCACGAAGGTCATTGGCAATCGCTGTAAGAGACCGAGCTGTCCTGCGCGTTTGAGCCAGGGCAAGCAAATCATTCTTGGAGAGAACGCCTAGACCGGCTTCAGCTGCCGCAAGAAGACCTGCGAAACCGACGAGCAGCACGCTGACGATGATCGCGAGTGTGACGTTCACTACTTGCTGCGAGCCTTCTCAGAAAGCAAGAAACCAAGAACGATTGTCTTTTGAAGTTCGAACATTTCTCGCTCTTCATCAGGTTCGGCGTGATCAAAACCAAGCAAATGCAGGATGCCGTGTGTTGTCAGGGTGAAGATTTCTTCCATGAGCGAATGACCGGCGGTTTCAGCCTGACTCGCAGCAACTTCAGGGCAAAGAACAACATCACCCAACAGACCAGCTGGAGTCGGCTTGTCTTCGGTTCCGGGGCGCAACTCATCCATGGGCCAGCTCAGCACATCAGTAGGACCTGGCTCATCCATCCACTCGACGTGAAGAAGTTCCATCGCCGCAACATCAACAAGAGTGATGGCGAGTTCAGCATCGCGGTGAACGTGAACAGCGTCGAGAGCGTACGTAGCTAGACGCAGGAGGGCGGCCTCATCAATGGCGACACCCGATTCGTTGCTCAGCTCAATGCTCACGAGCGCCCTCGATTCTTCATGGCGTTCTTGACTGTGGTTTTACGCGCCAAGACATTTTCATCGTATGCCGAGTAGGCATCAACAATGCGCCCCACCAGACTGTGTCGGACGACGTCTTCAGCACCGAGTTTTGCGAAGTGAATGTCTGGAACTTCGGCGAGAATCTCGGTGACGGTCCTCAGACCGCTCACACCGCTAGGAACGTCAACCTGTGTGATGTCGCCAGTAATAACCATTTTGGAACCAAAACCTAGACGCGTCAGAAACATCTTCATCTGCTCGGGCGTCGTGTTCTGAGCTTCATCGAGAACGATAAACGAGTCGTTCAGCGTACGGCCACGCATGTACGCAAGAGGGGCCACCTCGATCGTGCCGACTGACATGAGCTTGGCAACAAGCTCAGGATCGAGCATCTCGTTGAGTGCATCAAACAGTGGGCGAAGATACGGATCAATTTTGTCTGTGAGGGTTCCTGGCAGAAAGCCCAATCGCTCCCCCGCCTCGACCGCGGGCCGGGTCAGAATGATGCGGGACACTTCTTTACGTTGCAAAGCCTGAATTGCTTTAGCCATCGCAAGGTAAGTCTTTCCCGTTCCAGCCGGTCCGATGCCGAAGACGATGGTGTTTTCTTCAATCGACTGCACATATCTTTGCTGACCCACTGTCTTAGGTCGGATCATTTTGCCGCGACTATTCAAGATAGCTTCGCCCAAAACAGCGGAAGGACCCGTCGGTGCTTTCCTACTTACCAAATCCGCCGAAACGCTGACATCGGCCACTTCCAAGTCGATACCGTTTCGAACGAGCTCAACGAGCTCGATGAGCAAGCGCTGGGCATCCGCCAATTGATTCTGCGCAGATTCTTCGTCACCTGCGCTGAGTGAAATTTCGTTGCCACGAACCATCAAACTCACGAGTGGGAACTCGTGTTCCATGCGCGTAAGCAAGCGATCCTGTGGTCCGAGAAGACGAACCATCTCAACTCCATCAATGTGGATGACAGTCGAATTGGAGCCCTTAGGCAAGCGAACCTTCTTTCAACCCGCCGGCAAGCACGTGAGCGTGTACGTGAAACACCGTCTGCCCTGCTGATGCGCCGCTGTTGAAGACCAAACGGAACTCACCGTCAGCGAATTCAGTCGCAATGTTTTGCGCTGCTTCAACTAAATCACTGAGAAGTTGAGGGTCTGCCTGCGCGAGCTGCGCGACATTTTCGTACGCTTGCGATTTTGGCACCACAAGAATGTGCACGGGAGCTTGAGGCGCGATGTCACGGAACGCAATGAGGTCGTCACTTTCCCACACAATGTCTGCAGGGATTTCACGCGCAACAATGCGACTGAAAATACTGGGCTCGTTGTGACTCATAGTTCTATCGTAGGTGCGACCACGAGAGGCATCTTCTACCAACGACCAAGCAACTCGTTGATTACAGACAGCACTGCGGGGCCCGCCGTTGACGTGCGCAAAATGTTTTTACCGAGACCAACGACAACGGCGCCGGCTGACACGAGTATCTCGAGCTCTTCTGACGCGATGCCACCCTCCGGTCCAACAACGAGACGAATTCCACCTTGAACGCTCGCAGAATGGTTCGTTAGCACTGCCCCGACGGAACTCGTTCCGCTTGGGTCAAGAACAATTGTGAGGCCAGAAAAATCTTGACCACACAGTTGTTTCGTCGAGACAACATCATGAACGAGTGGCACCCAAGCGCGAATGGACTGTTTGCTTGCCTCGCGAACAATTGACTGCCACCGGATTTTCCCCTTTTCGGCTTTATCGCCTTCCCATCGGCTTACCGACCGAGAAGCCTGCCAAGGAATCACACTCGAAATACCAAGCTCCGTTGCCATTTCAATTGCGCGCTCATCACGGTCACCTTTGGCAAGAGCCTGCACAAGGGTGACATCCGGCTTGTTAGGGGCAACCTTGATAATCGACTCAACTTCGAGAGAAACATGATCTTTAGCGACTGCAACAGCGTGTGTGTCAAGAAGAAGCCCGACACCGTTAGTGAGAAATACAGACTCACCCGTGCGCAAACGACTCACACCGACTGCGTGGCGCGCTTCAGCACCTCGTAGCTCGACCACTGCCCCAACGCTGCTCTCGACGAGGTCGTCGGCGATGTAGAGATGCGCCATGATCTAGAAGAACCTGCCTCGGCGCTTCGAGAAGATGCCTTGCTGGAACTGCGCAAGTGCGGGTGGTTCCTGTTTGCGTCCACTAGCAAATTGACTGATGAGCTCCTGCTCTTTCTTTGAGAGCTTTGTGGGCGTAACGACATGGATGGCAACGCGAAGGTCTCCTCGTCCGTGCCCACGAAGTTTGGTCACGCCGCGGTTCTTGATGGTGACGACATCACCGGCCTGAGTTCCAGCCTTGACCTCAATCTCAACGGGTTCATCAAGCCCTTCAAAGGTTGTCGTCGTACCGAGAATGGCGTCCGTCATGGAAACGTCGAGCGTGCAAATGATGTCATCGTGATCGCGGCTAAAGATTTCGTGTGAACGAACACGAATCTCGAAGTAGAGATCGCCGTTGCTTCCGCCTGCGGGTCCTGCCTCACCGGCACCTGGTACCTGAAGACGAACGCCCGTGTCGACCCCGGCTGGAACATCCACTGTGACAGTGCGACGCGCACGAACACGGCCCTGGCCCGCACATCCCGAGCACGGGTGAGCAATGATCGTTCCGTACCCACGACATGACCCACACGGTGCATGAGTCATGACATTGCCGAGCAGACTCCGAACAGTGCGCGCAATGGATCCAGAACCGCCGCAAATGTCACAGCGGACCGGCGATGTGCCTGGCTGGGCACATGACCCCTCACAAACCTCGCAAGAAACTGCAGTGTCAATCTCGATTGAGCGCTCAACACCGAAGATGACATCCGCAAGGTCAACATCGAGGGAAAGCAAGGCATCTTGACCGCGTTCTCGACGAGATCGCGGACCTGCCGCTTGCCCGCCGCCAAAGAACGTGGAAAAGATGTCGCCAAAATCGCCGAATCCGCCGGGGAAGCCACCCTGAGCGGAGCCACCCATGTCGTAGTTTTGACGCTGCACGGGGTCGCTTAATACCTCGTAGGCGTGAGTCACAAGTTTGAACTGCTCTTCTGCCTCGGGACTCGGGTTAACATCTGGGTGCAATTGACGGGCGAGCTTGCGGTAAGCCTTTTTGACCTCGTCTGCAGAGGCATCTCTCGCGACACCGAGTACTTCGTAATGATCAGCCACGAACGGCTATCTCCTTGTCTTGTCGGCGCTTCGCGCCGTGTTGTTAGTCGAGAAGTGTGCTGAGGTAACGAGCAACCGCCTGGACTGCTGCGATGTTGCCCGAGTAATCCATGCGCGTCGGACCAAGCAGGCCGACCTGTGAGATTTCACCCGCGCTTGAGTAACCCGTAGAAACGAGACTTGTCTGCTCGAGTCCAGAGTTCGCATGCTCTCGACCGATACTGACATTGACGACTTCGGCAGCGACCTGCATTTCGGTGAGCAATTTGAGAACAACGACTTGCTCTTCGATTGCATCAAGAAGCGGGTAGAGACTGCCGGAGAAGTCGTTCTCGGTCTTGAGCAGGTTGGCTGTACCGGCAAGAACAAGTTTGCTTTGCCGATTGGCCTGCACTTGCTCGCTGAGCGCCTGAACGAGCGCGCCTTCAACAACCGCCAGATCCGGTTGCCCCGGACTAGCAGCTCGAAGCACTGCCTCTACCTCGGTGAGCTGCTTACCCGCAATGGACGCATTCAGACGCGATCGCAGAACGCTCACGTCTTCGTCGGTAACTTCAGCTCGAGTCTCGATCAAACGTTGCTCAACCCGTCCGTTGTCTGTGATGAGAACGCTCATCAACCGTGTGGGGCCGAGACGAACAATTTCTAGGTGCTGAACACGAGCTGGACCGAGAGTTGGATATTGGACAACGGCGACCTGATTCGTCAACTGCGACAAGGTGCGGACGGTACGAGCAAGCAGGTCATCGAAATCGTCGGATTCACCCAAGAAGCGCTCAATGCCTTGACGCTGTGTTGATGACAATTGACGCACTTCGGACAAGTGATCGACGAACACTCGATATCCCTTATCCGTGGGGATGCGACCACTGGAAGTGTGCGGGGCAACGATCAGGTGCTCTTCTTCGAGTGCAGCCATGTCGTTACGAATCGTTGCTGCCGAAACACCGAAGCCGTGGCGATCGACAAGGGACTTAGAACCGACTGGTTCCCGGCTGGATACGTAGTCTTGAACGATGGCACGAAGCACATCGAGTCCGCGTTGCGAAACCATAAGTACTCCTCTCAACGTCTCGACGAATCAGCTCAGTTTGCACTGGCACTCACTCCACCTGAGTGCCAATACTACCGGGTGTCTCACAGGGAACGTGGGATACCGTCAAGGCGGTATTTTAGGAATGGATACAACATGAGGTGGGGAAAATGACCGACACGAACAATCATCTAAGCCAAAAGGATGAACGCACGTTCACCGGGATAGGCAACATCCTCGGCATCCTGGGGTTCATCCCCTCGCTCGTCGTCTTTCTCGTATATCAAGAGCGAAGTGAATTCCTCAATCGGAATATGAAGTCTGCCCTGAATTTTCAGATCACGATGGTCATTGCCGATATCGTCGGCACAATTTTCTCGATCGTTGGGATCGGCGGATTGATCATCCTCGCAGCATGGGTTCTCCGACTCGTCTTTTCGATCTTGGCGTTCGTCAAAACAAATGAAGGCGAAGATTACGTTTACCCGATGACTTTCACGTTCATCAAGTAAAAAAAGCTAAACGGTGAGTCTGCGCACCACCGCGTCGGCGAGCAGTCTGCCTTTAAGGGTGAGAACGATGACACCCTTTGCGCACGCTACTTCATCGACTAATCCTTCAGCAACAAGGCGCGGAATTTCTTGATGAACAGATGCGTCGAGCATAGAAACCTCGAATCCGCTTCGGAGACGAGTTCCCAATAAAACCATTTCAAGTTGTGTCTGCTCGGCAGTTGGGACTTCACCATCAAGCTCTGGCGACTGGCCACTCATGACACGGTCGGCATATGCAGCAGGATGCTTGACATTCCACCAGCGGCGTCCATCAAGGTAGGAGTGGGCGCCGGCACCAAATCCCCACCAGTCTTGATTGAGCCAGTACGCCATGTTGTGAGCGGACCTTGCGCTCTCGCTTCGAGACCAGTTGCTCAGCTCATACCAGGTGAGCCCCATGCGCTCGAAAGTGGCATCTGCGAGTTCGTACATTTCTGCCTGAAGATTCGCATCGGGCGCCGGCACTTCACCCCGACGAATCTTGCGTTCGAGGGCCGTTCCGTCTTCCACAATCAAGGAATACGCAGAAACGTGGTCAACACCAAGGCCTGCGACCAAGTCGAGTGATCGCTGCCATTGTTCAAGGGTCTCGCCCGGCGATCCGTAGATGAGGTCGATGCTGACATCGAGTCCAGCTGAACGAGCGGCATCTACGACCTCGGGAACGCGTTCAGGATTATGCGTTCGATCAAGTACCGCGAGAACCTCCGGTACGGCAGATTGAACACCGAAACTCACTCGAGTAACACCACCATCAGCAAGTCTCTGCAGATAGTCACTGTCTACGCTGTCAGGATTGGCCTCCACCGTCACTTCAGCGCCGGCCACAATTCCGAACGTCTGGCGAAGTCGAGAAACCGTATCGACAAGGTTTTCGACGGGCAACAGAGTGGGAGTGCCACCTCCAAAGAACACGGTTGACAGTGCTCTGTCATCCCCTGCTTCGCGAAGGGCGTTGCCGGCGTAAACGATCTCTGCCCCCACATGCTCGACAAAATCGCTCTGTTTTGCTCCGCGGAGTTCAGCGCCCGTGTATGTGTTGAAATCGCAATATCCGCAACGAACGCGACAATACGGAACATGCACGTATGCGCTCAGGGTTCGATTGCTCTTCACGATTAGGCCTGTCGCGCCGGCGAAAGTGCGCGCACATTTGACCGAAGTTGGATGAGCTGTCGAATTCGAATCAGAGGACTCACGGCCCAACTCCAACGCGTCGTGGGCACACTCGTCACTGTGCGCACGATGGCCCACACCGAGTCATCGTCGCGCCATTCGAGGCCAAAATATTCTTCCCCCGTGACGGGACCCTCATCGAGTGTTCCGAGCCCGAAGCCAACACGGCGAGATTCCCGAATGACGTAAATCACGCGGAAATCATGATCGTCCTCAACAGGTGTCCACAAACCGCCAAGGCGAACAACAGTCCCCGGCTGAAGAAATTGCGTGCCATCAGGGCTGTACGAAACAGTGTTTTCTGACTCGGCGTGGCGTCGAAATCCACTACCCGACTGTTCAATCCCAAAGTAGGCGGTTGGGTCACCGTCTTCGAGAATTTCGACATCCAGCTTGGCCGCACGCTGCAGACCCCACGTAAATAGGAGCGAGTGAGCAGCATCAAAGCGCTCCTGACCACTTCCGATGCGCCACTGATCAGCGCGCGCCCAAAATCCCGCTGGCGGGAACGCGATGATGTCAGGCTGTTGAGTCATCCCCACTGACGCGTACGTCACCGGAGAACCAGCGGAGTTTCCTCGACGCATGGTTACTTCTTCTTGACCTCGTCATCGCCCTGCAAAGCAGCAATGAAGGCTTCTTGCGGAACTTCGACGCGACCGACCATTTTCATGCGCTTCTTTCCCTCTTTTTGCTTCTCGAGGAGCTTGCGCTTACGGCTGATGTCACCGCCGTAACACTTAGCTAGAACATCCTTACGAATGGCCGAAATTGTTTCACGAGCAATGATGCGCGCACCAATTGCTGCCTGAATAGGGACTTCAAACTGCTGACGCGGGATGAGCTTCTTGAGACGCTCGGTCATCAAGACGCCGTAGGCATACGCTTTGTCGCGGTGAACGATGGCACTGAATGCGTCAACGGTCTCACCCTGAAGCATGATGTCGACCTTGACGAGATCGGCTTCCTGTTCGCCAGAGTCTTCGTAATCGAGTGAGGCGTATCCCTGGGTGCGAGACTTCAGGTGATCAAAGAAGTCGAAGACAATCTCACCGAGAGGGATTTCGTACTTCATTTCAACTCGGTCAGTACCGAAGTAGTCCATGCCGAGAAGGTTGCCACGACGGCTCTGACACAACTCCATGATTGCGCCAACGTAATCTTTTGGCGCCAGAATGCTTGCCTTGACCAGCGGCTCACGAACGCTGTTGATCTTGCCACTCGGATATTCACTCGGGTTCGTAACGGTGACCGTCTTGCGGTCTTCTGTGGTGACCTCGTAGGGAACGCTCGGTGCCGTCGCAATGAGGTCGAGACCGAACTCGCGCTCAAGACGCTCAGTGATGATCTCGAGGTGCAAGAGGCCAAGGAATCCGCAGCGGAATCCAAAACCGAGTGCAACGGAGGTCTCTGGCTCGTAGTTGAGAGATGCATCCGACAGTTTCAGTTTGTCGAGAGCTTCACGCAGCACCGGATAGTCACTGCCATCGATCGGGTAGAGACCGGAAAAGACCATGGCTTTCGGGTCGGTGTAGCCAGGAAGAGCGTCTGTGGCGGGCTTTTGGAAGTCGGTGACTGTGTCACCAACCTTGGACTGGCGCACATCTTTTACACCGGTGATGAGGTAGCCAACCTCACCTACCCCGAGACCCTCCGAAGGAATGGGCTCTGGCGAACTCACACCAATCTCGATGAGTTCGTGCGATGCCTTCGTTGACATCATCTGGATGCGCTGACGCGGGTTCAACTTGCCGTCGATGACACGCACGTATGTAATAACGCCACGGTAAGCGTCGTACACGGAGTCAAAAATCATGGCTCTGGCCGGAGCGTTGGGGTCACCAACGGGAGCAGGAATCTTCTCTACGACCAAGTCGAGCAGTTCAGCGACACCGACACCGGTTTTGCCAGATACACGCAATACGTCTTCTGGCTTCCCGCCAATGAGTTCAGCTAGCTCAAGTGCATACTTCTCGGGGTCAGCTGCAGGAAGGTCAATCTTGTTCAAGACCGGGATGATTGTGAGGTCGTTCTCCATCGCAAGATAAAGATTCGCGAGAGTCTGCGCCTCGATGCCCTGTGCAGCATCCACCAGCAGAATTGCGCCTTCACACGCCGCCAGCGACCGACTGACTTCATAGGTGAAGTCAACGTGCCCAGGGGTATCAATCATGTTCAGTGCGTAGGTCTTACCGTCAACTTCCCAGGGCATACGAACCGCTTGAGACTTGATCGTGATTCCGCGTTCGCGCTCGATATCCATGCGGTCGAGATACTGTGCGCGCATCGATCGGTCGTCAACGATTCCCGTGATTTGTAGCATGCGGTCAGCAAGGGTCGACTTACCGTGGTCGATGTGCGCGATGATGCAGAAGTTACGAATCTGCTGAGGCGCCGTCGACGCAGGCTGCAATGGGTGAGAAGCGCGAGGAGACATACCTGTCTAGTCTCCCATGACTTGAGCGCTCTCGTTTTCATGAAAAGCCCGTTGCCCTGATAGAGTTGGCTCTTGGCTTACGTGTAGTTCCCCTACATCGTGTGTCGTTTCGGCCCCTCTACCCGACTCGATACGAAATCCACATCAGACATCAAACGAAAAGGCACGGGTAAACGTGGCAAACATCAAATCGCAGATCAAGCGAATTGGCACCAACAAGAAGGCTCAGGAGCGCAACAAGGCGGTCAAGAGCGAGGTCAAGACCGCTGTTCGCGCAACT
>JBDKLU010000040.1:0-3324 GCA_039795475.1 Actinomycetota bacterium
GGTGACGGAACGCTCAAGATTGAGATGAACTTCCTGCCAGATGTTTATGTCGACTGCGAAGTCTGTCACGGACAGCGATACAACCGTGAGACTCTGCAGGTTCGATACAAGGGCAAGAACATTGCAGAAGTTCTTGACATGCCGATTTCTGAAGCCGCCGAGTTCTTTGAACCCATCTCAGCCATTCATCGTTTCTTACAGACGCTGGTCGATGTCGGCTTGGGGTATGTACGTCTGGGCCAGAGTGCGACGACTCTCTCTGGCGGCGAGGCGCAGCGCGTCAAGCTCGCGACCGAACTCCAGAAGCGTTCAAACGGTCGCTCAATCTACGTTCTCGACGAGCCAACCACTGGTTTGCACTTCGAAGATGTTCGCAAACTGTTGCTCGTTCTCAACGGACTCGCCGACAAAGGCAACACTGTTCTCGTAATCGAGCACAATCTCGACGTCATCAAGTGCGCCGATTGGGTTATCGACATGGGTCCTGAAGGTGGCAATGGGGGAGGAACAGTGGTTGCAACTGGCACCCCTGAAGATGTTGCCAAGGTAGCGCAGAGCCACACCGGAGCGTTCCTTCGCGAGATTCTCGGGTAATTCGCCGTGGCTTCCGAACTGACGTATCGACCACGCACCGGGGATATCCCTACGAATCCAGGGGTCTACCGGTTCTTTCGTGACGATCGCGTTATGTACGTCGGCAAGGCCAAGAATCTTCGTGCCCGCCTGACGTCATATTTCGCTCCGCTCGACACTTTGCACGAGCGAACGCGACGAATGGTCACGACGGCCAATCGAGTTGAATGGGTAATTGTCGACAGTGAGTTTGAAGCACTTCAACTCGAGTTCACGTGGATCAAGCAGTTCGATCCACCTTTCAACATCGTCTTCAAAGACGACAAGTCTTACCCGTACCTTGCAATTTCGATGAGTGATGAAATCCCGCGGGCATTTATCACTCGACGACGTGGGGCTAAAGGCACACTCTATTTCGGGCCATATACAAAAGCGTGGGCAATTCGCGAGACGCTCGACACCATCCTCAAGCCATTTCCTGTACGAACGTGTTCCGATGCGACGTATGCAAAGGCGCGCAAGGACGGTCGCCCTTGTTTGCTCGGCGACATCGGTAAGTGCGCCGCGCCCTGTGTTGACCGAATAACGCCTCAAGAACATAAGAAGCTCGCGCAAGACATGGCCGTGTTCATGCAGGGCAAGAACGACAACCTCATTGAGGCAGTTCGTGAACGGATGCTCAACGCCAGCGCGAACCAAGACTACGAGCGCGCCGCCCGACTGCGCGACAACATCAGCGCGCTCGAGACGGTCGCAGCCAAGTCTGTTGTCGTCTTGCCATCCGAGGTGGACGCCGATGTTTTCGGTGTGGCGCGAGACAGCGTGAGTGCCGCAGTGACGGTATTTCTCATTCGCGCAGGACGGGTTCGCGGTGTCCGCTCCTGGACCGTTGATGCCGATGACGACGTTTCAACGGGTGAATTTATCGACAGCCTTTTGCGCTCCGCGTACCAGGAGGACGATCTTCCCGCCCGTTTGGTTATCGTGCCAGAACTACCTGAAGACGCCCCAGAACTCCAACGCTGGCTTACCGAGCGACGAGCGGAGCTTTCTGCAGAAAAGCGCCCAGGCAGTGTCGAACTACGCAAACCGGCTCGCGGCGACATGGTGCGACTGGCTCAAACCGTCACACAAAACGCAGCACACGCCTTGATGCTCTACAAGTCGCAGCGCAGCAGCGACTACATCACACGGTCGCAAGGACTCACCGACATCCAAGAAGCGCTCGGTTTAAACGAAGCACCGCTTCGAATTGAGTGTTTCGATGTCAGCCACCTCGCCGGTACAAACATTGTTGCCTCGATGGTCGTATTCGAGGATGGGCTCGCCAAACGCAGCGACTATCGCAAGTTCGCAATACCTGAAGCCACTGACGACACCGATGCAATGAGTCAGGTTCTCCAACGTCGCCTCAAATACTTGCTTCCACACACGGATGCAGAAGGTGTCGTAGACCCAACAGACGATTCCGAGGGTGTGGTCACAGCACGGTCTAGCAAAGCCTCTTTTACTTACCCGCCGGGCTTGATCATTGTCGATGGTGGCATTCCGCAAGTGAACGCGGCGGTCCGAGCAATGCGCTCAATGGGGATTGAAGTGCCTATTTGTGGTCTTGCAAAACGCCTCGAGGAGCTGTGGATTCCCGGAAGTGACTACCCGGTTATCTTGCCCCGCGGAAGTGCAGCGCTGTTCATGATGCAACAGATTCGTGATGAAGCGCACCGATTCGCAATCACATTTCAACGCGCCAAGCGCAAGAAAGACATTAAGACAGTGCTTTCAGACATCCCCGGGCTTGGTCCGGCAAAGGTCTCCGCCATCCTGAAACACTTTGGCTCGGTTGCGCGCGTTCGCGCTGCCTCCGTCGAAGAGATCGCTGACGTACCTGGTATTTCTTCGGCCCTTGCCCAGGTGATTACTAAAACACTGGCACCTCAAGGATCGGACACCGAGGGCTAACATTGAACAGCAGACGACATAAGGAGCGAGATGTCTGAGACAGGCACTCCAGAACGCGAAGTTCTTATTGTCACGGGCATGTCAGGTGCCGGACGATCAACTGCAGGAAACGCACTCGAGGATATCGGCTGGTATGTCGTCGATAACTTACCGCCTCAAATGCTTCGACCACTCGTTGACCTTGTCCAGCAAGAGGGCTCCGACCTCCCGAGAATTGCAGCCCTCGTGGATGTGCGCGGTCGCAATTTTTTCAAGAACTTCCGTGAGATCGTGGCCGACATTCGCAACATCTCATTCGTTCGCGTTCTTTTTCTCGATGCCACAGACGACACTCTGGTTCGTCGGTTCGAATCTGTTCGCCGTCCACACCCCCTACAGGGCGACGGCACCATAAGTGACGGCATCACGACCGAGCGTGCCCGCATGGCTGAAATTCGCGAGATGAGCGACATCGTCATCAACACCAGCGATTTGAACGTGCACCAACTTTCAACGCAAATCGTCGAAACATTTTCTGGTGTCGACGACTCGCGACTTCACATCACGATCCAGAGTTTTGGATTCAAATACGGAATCCCAACCGATGTTGATTTGGTTGCTGACGCACGATTCCTCCCCAACCCGTTCTGGAAGTCAGAGCTTAAAGCCCTGACTGGCCTTGACACAGCAGTCAGCACTTATGTTCTCGGCCAAGAGGGTGCGCCAGAATTTCTCGACGCGTACGAAAAGCTGCTCGAACCGGTACTCGATGGATACCAGCGAGAGAACAAGCGCTACGCCACGATCGCTATT
>JBDKLU010000041.1:0-2608 GCA_039795475.1 Actinomycetota bacterium
GACCTGGGTTACGGACTCAACACGACGGGAATCTTCCTCGGTATCTCTGCTGAGGGAACATCGATGCACTCGCGTGCGGGTGGATACATCTACCCGCTTGGTACCGTTCGCTACCCCGACGCTCAACCCATCTAGGAGAGACCATGCCAACCGCACACGACATCATCGCCGCCCACTACGCAGCTGGAGCTGCCGGCGATATTCCTTCAATGTTCAAAGACTTTGCTGACGACATCCTCTGGAAAGAATCCGACGGTGGCCCGTACGCGGGCACGTTCCGCGGCATGGCAGAGGTCGTGCCGAACATCTTCGAACGCATCAATGCTGAATGGGATGGATTCGGCGCTGTGCCTGAGTACTTGATCGCCGACGAAGCCTCAGGCAAGGTTGCGGCTGTGTGCACCTACGTGGGTACGTTCAAAGCGACGGGCAAGTCTCAGAACGTGCGCGTGGTTCACCTCTGGACTGTGCGCGATGGCAAGGTCGTCGAGTTCGAGCAGGTCGTCGACTCTGCCGAACAATTCAAATCGATGAGCTAGTAGCGCGCTGTAGCGACGTCGACGAGTCGGTGCTCGCGGTCGACGTCAAGAATCTGCGTGACGGGTGCGTCACCGAAGGATCCGATGAGCGTCGTGGGCAGGGATACAGCCAGTGCACCCCAGGAGCACGCTGTGGTGAGACCAGCCTTGAGGTCAAGCGTCGGCAGCGTCTCTGAAGTGTGAGGCTGGTTCTGTGCCGAAGGTGCGATGACCTGGCTCAAGAATCCTGCGAGGAACGCATCGCCGGCACCGGTCGTGTTGATCACCTCGGTCGCGCGAGCGCGAGCCCACACAACCTCGTCAGCGGTGATGCCCAAGGCGCCGTCTTCGCCGAGCGAAACCAGAGCGATTTCGAGACCGCCATCGATCAGTTCACGGCCGGCGTCGATTGCATCGCCCAGGGTGACCAGTTCACGACCGACGAGCGAAGCGAGCTCGTCAGCGTTCGGCTTGATCAGGTTGGCGAAGCCACTGCGTGCCCAAGTTGCGAGCTCGGGACCACTTGTGTCAAGTCCTACGCGTGCACCCATTTCTTGGGCGCGCTCGAAAAGCTCGGTGAGATCGATGGGCAGACCAGTGTCGGCCATCTTCGGGTGCATACCCGAAACAACGAGCCAGTCAGCGTTCATGTCGGAAACCTGCTCGAGGGTGAGCTCGATGACATTGCGCCAGTCGCCTGCCGAGAGAGGAATAGGAATCTGGTTGACGTTGGTTGTGCGTCCGCCCTTGTCGACCACGGTGGTGTTGACGCGTACACGACCCTCGACCGGCATGATGCGAAGGATCTGTGGGAACGGCGTCGAGAAGAGAAGGTGCTGGTCTTGGATGCCGATCGGCAGGATGGCAGCCACGGGGTGCTTGGCCAGGTGCAGAGTGCGGGCAACGTTGAGGCCCTTACCGCTCATGTACTCGTGGACTTCATTGGCACGGTTGACTTTGCCGACCGTCATGTCTTCGGTCAACAGGTAGGTGCGGTCCAGGGTGGGCGCGGGCGTAAGCGTAATGACTGCGTTCACGAAAAGATGTCTCAATCAGTAATGACTGTGGCTCACGGGTAAGTCGTCTCGAACCCGCCCCACAGACGAACATTTGTCTCGCCTATAAGTTTACGGCTCTTTACTCGCACTCCTAAACGGATGCGCGCTCCGCCACGATTTGCGTGGGGGCTCGGGCATCCCATACTCTTTTAACAACCAAAGACCGCTGGCCTTCGGTGTGTGCGTAAGCAGACAACGAACGAAGATCGCAACAAGCGAGACCCGCGTAGGTGATTGAAGTAAAGACACGTCTTTTCGTGTGTTCGCTCCAGCCTCCTGCGCTGGAGCTTTTTTGTTGGGCCCGCGCCGATGGTAAACCTCACGCACAAGCGTGAGGAGAGAAACCACAAGGAGCGCCATGGCGAACAAGGAAGCCTCGGTTACCGAACTCACGGAGAAATTCCAGAGCTCGACTGCCGTTCTGCTCACCGAGTACCGCGGTCTCACTGTTGCTCAGCTCAAGGAGCTGCGTAAGAACCTCAGTGCGAACGCGACCTACGCCGTGGTAAAGAACACGCTGACCAAGATTGCTGCCGAAAAGGCTGGCGTCGTTGGTCTCGACGACCAACTCGTTGGTCCGTCGGCTATCGCTTTCGTGCACGGTGACGCTGTCACCGCTGCCAAGGCGCTGCGTGACTTTGCCAAGGCAAACCCTCTTCTGGTCCTTAAGGGCGGCTATTTCGATGGCAAGGCTCTTTCGGCTGATGAGGTCAAGAAGCTTGCCGATCTCGAGTCCCGTGAAGTACTTCTGGCGAAGTTCGCCGGAGCTGCAAAGGCCTCGCTCTTCGGTGCTGCGTACCTGTTCAACGCACCCCTGTCGAAGGCCGTTCGCACGGTCGACGCACTGCGTGCCAAGCAAGAATCTGCAAACTAGCACCCGCTCGTTTCGCAAAACTCAGAAACAAACAAGGAGAAAATCATGGCAAAGCTCACCACTGAGCAGCTCATTGAGGCTTTCAAGGAGCTTTCGCTCATTGAGCTCAGCGAGTTCGTAAAGGCATTCGAGGAGACCTTCGAGGTCACCGCTGCTGC
>JBDKLU010000042.1:0-3521 GCA_039795475.1 Actinomycetota bacterium
TTGAAGATTTTCTGCTGGACCTTGCGACCCGAGAACAAGTTTTTGCCTCGACAGTGGCGCGACGGTTTCGACCCGCGTGCCTGGGGCGACTGGCAGGGGTACTTTTCGAGCATTATCGACACCGGTGTCGATGGAGTTTTCGCTGACCAGCCAGACCTGCTGGCCAAGTTGAAGTCTGGTGTCACTGACCGACCATAGACTCGATAGGTCATGACGCAACTCGATCTTTTTGATAGCGACCCGCTGCTCGACGGGCTCAACCCGCAACAGGCAGAAGCCGTTACTTACCGCGGGCAGTCGCTGCTCATCGTCGCCGGCGCCGGATCCGGCAAAACGCGAGTTCTGACACACCGCATTGCAAGTCTCATTCGCAATCGCGAGGCTTGGCCGTCGCAGATTCTTGCGATCACCTTCACCAACAAGGCTGCAGCCGAAATGCGTGAACGTGCCGAGCAGATTCTCGGCGGCGCTACTGAGGGCATGTGGATCTCCACGTTCCACTCCTCCTGTGTGCGCATCCTTCGCCGTGAGGCAGAGAACTTCGGCTTCACCTCAAGCTTCACTATTTACGACTCGCACGACTCGCGCACGCTCATCAAGCGCATCATCAAAGACGTCGATGGCGAAAGCTACGGATGCACAGTCTCGGGCGTTGCGAACAAGATCTCTCGCCTTAAAAACGAACTCGCCGATGTTGAGAGTTACGCTCGCAATGTCGATGAGAACGACCCGAATGAGGTCAAATTCCTCGAGATTTTCCGCGAATACACGCGCAGCCTTCTCGCTGCCAACGCCTTCGACTTTGATGATCTGCTCGCCCAGACGGTTTACCTGTTCCGCGCGTTTCCGCACGTGGCCGACGTGTATCGCAAGAAGTTCCGCCACATCCTCGTCGACGAGTACCAAGACACAAACCACGCGCAATACGCGCTCATCCATGAGCTCACTCGTGAGTGTGCCGATGGCACCCCCGGCGCTTCGCTCACCGTTGTTGGTGACTCTGACCAGTCCATCTATGCATTCCGTGGTGCCGACATCCGCAATATTGCCGAGTTCGAGCGCGACTTTCCGGGCGCAAAGGTGGTTTTGCTGGAGCAGAACTATCGCTCAACCCAGAACATTCTTTCTGCCGCTAACGCGGTGATCTCAAACAACTTCGATCGCAAAGCTAAAAACCTTTGGTCAGCCTCGGGCGACGGTGCAAAGCTCATCGGCTTTACCGGATACTCGGCGCATGACGAGGCACAGTTCATCGTCGACGAGATCAACGCATTGCACTCTCAGGGTGTCGACTACAACTCGATTGCGGTCTTCTACCGAACAAATGCGCAAACTCGTGCGCTTGAAGAAATTTTCATTCGCTCGGCCCTGCCGTACCGACTTGTCGGCGGCACCAAGTTCTACGAGCGCGCCGAAATCAAAGATGTCATCTGTTATTTGGTCTCGGTCGCTAACCCGGCCGATGGCCTGGCCGTTCGCCGCATCTTGAACACTCCCAAGCGCGGTATTGGTCCGGCAACCGAGGCAACCCTGCAGCTGTTTGCTGATCAAAACAACATCAGCGTTCGTGAGGCACTTCGTCACGTCGATTCCATGGGCTTCGGCCCCAAGGTCACCGGCGCAATCAACGGGCTCAGCAACTTGCTCGATGAGGCAACCGCCATGCTCGACGGCGGCAAAGTCAGCGATGTGCTCGCACACCTCCTCGAAAAGACCGGCTATGTCGACGCCCTGCGTGCCACCCGTGACCCGCAAGATGAAGCTCGCGCCGAAAACGTCGAAGAACTCTTGGCTGTTACCCGCGAGTTCGACAAGAACAACCCGGATGGCACACTCATCGACTTCCTCACCGAGGTGTCACTCGTTGCCGCCGCCGACGAGCTCGACGACGCCAGTGGAACCGTCAGCTTGATGACACTGCACACCGCAAAGGGACTCGAGTACGACGCGGTCTTCCTCACCGGAATCGAAGAAGAGCTTTTGCCACACCGCATGTCTGCCGGTGAGCCTGGTGGCCCTGCCGAGGAGCGTCGTCTGTTTTACGTCGGCATCACGCGCGCCCGCAAGCACCTGTACCTCACACTCGCCATGTCTCGTGCCATGTTCGGTCAAACCAACATGGCCCTGCCCAGTCGTTACTTGCAAGAGATCCCTGCCGAACTCATCGACTGGCGCCAATCGCCAGAAGATATGCAGCGTTCATCCCTTGGCTCGGGATACGGCAACCGTTCACTCGGTTCGAGCTCCAGTAGCTCCGGATGGGGCTCTTCATCGGGCGGATGGGATTCGCTCCCGGCTTCGCCCAAGCCCAAAACTGAGTGGGCCAACCGAGTCACCAATCAGATTCGCGACAACGGCGACCTGGAGCTAAACCGCGGTGACCGCATCCGTCACGTTGATTTCGGTGATGGCACGGTCACCGAGGTGACGGGCGTCGACACGAAACGTGTTGCGCACGTTCGCTTCGACAAGCTCGGAGCCAAGAAGCTCCTCATCAAGATCGCCCCGATCGAGAAGATCTAACTAAACGCCGTGGCCGATCAGTAGACCGATGCCATAGGTGATTGCCAAGGCAACCGCACCACCAATAACCACGCGAACGACCGAGCGCGGAACCGGGCTGCCACCGATGTAGGCACCGATTCCACCGGTGAGTGCGAGTGCAATGATCGTTGCCGCAAACGTGATGACAATCGCTGGTGTCGTTGCCATGCCAAAACCAACCGTGAGCAGAATTGCCGCTAGCGGAATGATCGCACCCGCCAGGAACGAAACCATCGACGAAATTGCCGCGTGAATCGGGTTCGTCAGGTCTTCGTGATCGATGTTCAGTTCAATCTTGAGGTGAGCCTTCAGCACATCTTTCGCCGTGAGTTCCTCGGCGACTTTTCGCGCAGTCTCGGGGGAGAGGCCCTCTTTTTCGTAAAGAACAACAAGCTCCTCGAGCTCCTCCTCAGGGAACATCTCGAGCTCGCGCTTCTCCTTGTTGATCCACGCAAGCTCGCTGTCGCGCTGACTGCTCACCGAAACGTATTCCCCCAGGCCCATCGAGACGGCACCAGCGATAAGAGCCGCGATACCCGTCAAGAAAATGACCGCGACATCGCTTGTTGCGGCGGCGATACCCACGACAAGGGCCGCGATCGAAACGATGCCGTCATTGGCGCCAAGCACCCCCGCGCGAAGCCAGTTCAGCTTGCC
This sequence comes from Actinomycetota bacterium, assembly GCA_039795475.1. Lineage (GTDB taxonomy): Bacteria > Actinomycetota > Actinomycetes > Actinomycetales > Microbacteriaceae > CAIOLM01. The sequence continues at coordinate 3,202 of JBDKLU010000042.1, forward strand.
GTTTGAAGCCGCGTCGTGAGGTTCGAATCCGTGGAGTTCAGTCATGTCCTCAGCCAAACAGAAACGGGGCTCATGCGCATCCAAGGCAAGCCTTACCTATTGCCATAGGACGGAAAGAAAACCCTGCGACATTGCTGGCGAATAGGAGTAGAGTCGTACCGTCGATTTATCTTGACATCAAGATACTTTTTCGAACGGTGCACAGTCGCCACACTTCACAACTGCTTTCAACGGATTGGGTAATCACCGTGGATTTGTACGAATACCAAGCGCGTGACGTTTTCGAGAGCTACGGCGTGCCCGTACTTCCCGGCATCATC
>JBDKLU010000043.1:0-4395 GCA_039795475.1 Actinomycetota bacterium
TCGAACAGGCCAAGGCAGACAACGTGCTGTACTCGGTTCACCTCAAGGCAACCATGATGAAGGTCAGCGACCCCATCATCTTCGGTCACGTTGTGAAGGCGTTCTTCGCCAACGTTTTCGCAAAGCACGGTGCAGCTCTCGAAGCGGCTGGCCTCACCCCGAACGACGGTCTCGGTTCGATCCTCGCTGGCCTCGGCAACGTTGCAGGCGGCGACGAGATCGCTGCGGAGTTCACCGCAGCTATCGCCGCTGGTCCTCGCCTGAGCTACACCAACAGCGACAAGGGCATCACCAACCTGCACGTTCCTTCTGACGTCATCGTTGACGCATCTATGCCTGCCCTCGTTCGCAACGGCGGAAAGCTTTGGGGTGTCGACGGCGCAGAAGACGACACTCTCGCGGTCATCCCCGACTCGTCGTACGCCGGTATCTACCAGGCAACAATCGACGACGTCATCGCCAACGGCCCGCTCAACCCGGCCACCATCGGTACCGTTCCCAACGTGGGCCTCATGGCTCAGGCAGCAGAAGAGTACGGCAGCCACGACAAGACCTTCGAGATCACATCCGCTGGTCGCGTCGAGGTCGTCAACGCAGCTGGTGAAGTTCTGCTTTCGCACAATGTCGAAAAGGGTGACATTTGGCGTGGAACCCAGACCAAGGATGTTCCTGTGCGCGACTGGGTCAAGCTCGCTGTCACCCGTGCTCGCGCAAGCAACACCCCGGCAATCTTCTGGCTCGACGAGAAGCGTGCCCACGACTCGAAGATCATCGAGAAGGTCAAGAAGTACCTTCCCGAGCACGACACCACTGGTCTGACCATCGAGATCATGGCTCCTGCCGACGCAACCCGTTACTCGCTGGCTCGCATCCGCAAGGGCGAAGACACCATCTCGGTCACCGGTAACGTTCTGCGTGACTACAACACCGACCTGTTCCCCATTCTTGAGGTTGGCACCAGCGCCAAGATGCTTTCAATCGTTCCGCTGCTCAACGGCGGTGGACTGTTCGAGACTGGTGCGGGCGGCTCAGCTCCCAAGCACGTTCAGCAGCTGGTTGAAGAGAACTTCCTGCGCTGGGATTCACTCGGTGAGTTCTTCGCTCTCGCAGCCTCGCTCGAGCACCTGGCCGTGACCACCGGAAACAAGCAGGCTCAGGTTCTGGCAGATACTCTCGACCGCGCAACCGGAACCTTCCTCGAAGAAGACCGCTCGCCCGGACGCAAGCTCGGCATGCTCGACAACCGCGGCAGCCACTTCTACCTCGGCTTCTACTGGGCTCAAGAGCTCGCCACTCAGACAGATGATGCTGCACTCGCAGCTAAGTTTGCTCCGGTTGCTGCAGCTCTCGCTGCCAACGAGAAGAAGATCGTTGATGAGCTCATCGCAGTTCAGGGCAAGCCCGCCGACATCGGTGGCTACTACCGCACGAACGTCGACAAGGTCACTGCCATCATGCGTCCGTCGGCAACACTGAATGGCGTTATCGACTCGCTCGTCTAAGAGCTCATGATTGTCGTAAGCACATAAATTTGGCCCGGGAGCGACAAGCTCCCGGGCCAAATTTAGATTTCGCCTACTCGGGGTCGAGCACGAAGTCGTAGCGCTGTTCGACGCCCTTGCCGTCGGCGGCAGGCGTCGGTGTGAGAACGAGCTCAGGCTTCACCGCACTAGCGACGTCGTCGTGCAGGTGCTCGTCGCCCGTGAAGTAGAGCTGCGTGGTCAACAGCGAGTACCCGTCAGCCGAGAGCTTGAGGTGCAGGTGAGCAGGGCGCCACGCGTGCCATCCAGCAGCCGCAATCAGGTCTCCACAGGAACCATCCGTTGGGATTTGGTACGGCGCAGGCTGCATAGTGAAGATCTCAAAGTTGCCCTCGTCGTCGGCGATGAACGTGCCGCGAAGGTTCCATTCAGGCAAACCAGGGGCGAACTGCGAGTAAAAACCGAGGTCGTCAGCGTGCCACAGTTCGACTTTGGCGCCCTTGAGGGGCGTTCCGTCGACTGCGCGAACCTGACCGAAGAAGCGCAAAGGCGTACCAGGCTCATCCGGTCGCATATCGATTGTTGCGGATTCTCCGTGGAGTGGGGCATTGGGCACGTAGTAAGGGCCTTCGATGGTGCCCTTACTACCGTGCTTCTGCGAATTGTGAACTTCTTCGACGCTGTGCTCGACCCACACATCGAGGAACAGGGGCCACTCGCCATCCATTCCCATTTTGATAAGCCACGCTTTGAACACGTTGTATTCGTCGTAGGTGACTTTCTCATCGATGACCGTGTCGTTGATTGCTTTCACAATCCGACTGGCGATTCGATTGATGCGAGCTACATCGTGAACGATGTTTCCCTTTTTGACGTCACGCAGAAATTTGTCAGTGGCGGCGTTGCCAGATTCTGCTGCTTTTGCGGTTGTTTCCGCGGTGTAGCTGTCTTCAGACATTGTGTTTCCTTTCGTTTCGTGGTTGTGCTGCTCTATATTCGGGAAGTGTGCCTTGCAAGTGGGGTGACCGTGATTTTCATGTACGGAAAAAGCGGAAGACTGCTCAAGATTTCGTGCAAGTGGTCGTTGCTTGTGGCATCGAAAATGGAGTAGTTGGCGTACTCGCCAACGATGCGCCAGAGTTCTACCCAGATGCCGTCTCGCTGAAGTTGCTGCGAGTACTCTTTCTCGGTTTGCTTGAGGGTGGTGACATATTCGGGATCGAGATCAGCGGGGATGTCGACCACCATGTGTACGTGGTACAGCATTGCTATTTACCGTCCGTTCGATACTTTGCGAGTTTGCTTTCATCGAGGGATGCGCCGACACCTGGCCTGGTCGGTGCGGCTACCTCGCCGTTGCTGATTTCTAGATCCTCGGCCGCGAGGGAGTCGCTGAATTCTAGGAAGTTGGAGAGCTCGGCAGCGCGACGGCTACTGAGTTCAAACGCTGCACCAAAAGCGACCGTTGCGTATGAGCCGAGCATTGAGTCGATTTGGTTTCCCATGATCACGTCAACGCCCATGCCTTCGCAGAGCCCCAAAATCTTTTGAGACTCCGTGAAGCCGGTGCGAGCAGTCTTGATACTGATTCCCGCTGCCCCACCGTTCACAAGTTCGCGTGCGACATCGCCCAAGGTGGGCACACTCTCGTCTGCGAAAATCGTGATGGGAGAGTCGGTAACGAGTTTTCGTCGCCCCATCAGTTCGAGCGCGTCGGTGGGCTCTTCGAGGTAGAGAAAGTTCATGTCGGCAAGCTCTCGAGCAACGAACATTGCTTCTCCCGCATGCCAGCCACGGTTCGCATCGATGTACAAGTCCACGTCAGGACCTAGCGCTTCGCGAAGTGCGATGCAGACATCGAGGTCAAGTGAGAGGGGGCGACGCCCGACTTTAACCTTGTAGGAGGTAATTCCGTATACCTCGCGATACCGAAGTGCTTCTTCAACCATGATTTCGGGGCTTTCAAAACCCAGCATGTGTGAGGCCCTGATCGACGGCGCGTAGCCGCCGAGTAACTGGTGGACCGAGGTATTGAAGTGCTTGCCGATGATGTCCCACAGCGCGATATCGATTGCACCCTTGGCGGTGTGGTTTCCAACGGTGCGCTTGAGTATCGCTTGAATTTGGTTTCGAGCTAAGGGGTCTTTGCCAACCAGACTCGGGGCAAAGATGCTGTCGACAACTGCAACGACGGAGCCTTGCGTTTCTCCATAGGTGTATGGGCGAGGCGGAACATCAGCGATGCCAACGAGTCCGTCATCGGTGTTGATTCGAATCAGGACATGGTCAGCCCGATCCATCTGGCCGCTCGCAAAGCGAAGAGGAACTTTCATGCCGATTTCGTAAGGAATGGCTTCAATGCTCTGGATTTTCATTGGTGCGTCTTCAGCTCCTCAAGGTGATTTTGGATGAAAGAAATAAAGGTCAGAACGGCCGGCGTTGATTCGTTCCGACGCCACGCAACGGCCAACTCGGCTTTCGGGGCACCATCAACGGGGATGTATACCGTGCCACCAATCTGGAGTGACGTAGCCGATTGTGGAACGAGTGAAACTCCGAATCCCGCCGCCACGAGAGAAAGCAGGGTTGATGTTTCCCGCGCTGTTTGAACAACTCGTGGATACGCTTCGTGATTGTGAAATGCGGCAGTAATCGACTGGGCAACAGCAGAATTTGCTGGATAGCCAACAAAATCTCGATCGGCTAAGTCGTCGAGGGAGAGTCTGTCCCGGTCAGCGAGTTCTGACTGTGCTGAGACTGCAGCGACGAGCGGCTCGCTGGCTGCTCGAATGTAGTCAATTTCGGGGCTCGCGACGGGTGGGCGCAAAATCGCGACATCGAAGCGATGTGACAAGAGCCCATCGACCAGGCTCGGAGTGAGGTGTTCACCGCTAACGTCTAATACGATGCCGGG
>JBDKLU010000044.1:0-4716 GCA_039795475.1 Actinomycetota bacterium
TCAAGGAGCGCCTGCTGCCCTTGAGCGCGAGCATCCCGCAGCTGCACAATCTGCGCATCAGCGACAACGTGATTTTTCCGGAGAAGAACGCGGACGTCGTGCTCGAAGCCGACTTCGATTCGCTCGAGGATTTGAACATCTATCTCGAGCACCCCGAGCATGTTGCTGCCGTTGGATACATCCGTTCGGTTGTCGCTGAGCGTCTCGCCATCGACTACGAGTTCTAGCTGATTGAGCTTGTCGAAATCAAAAAAGTGCCGGCCCCGAGGGACCGGCACTTTTTCGTGAAGCTAATTAGCTAGCAAGAATCTTCTTCTTGAGAGCTTCGTACTCCTTGTCGGTGATTGCACCCGACTTCTTGAGCTTTGCAGCCTTCTCGAGCTCGTCAGTGTGTGACGTGCCAGCGACCGACTTGATGTAGTCGTCCTGCTGCTTCTTCGCCTGCTCGTAGAGTGCCTGGCGACGCTTTGCCATGCCCTTACCGCGAACGATGAGGTAGATGAGGAGGCCGAGCCACCAGGTGACGATGATCAGAATGACCCAGAGAGCCTTGGCTCCACCGTTGAGGTCGTGGTCGCTGAAGATGTCGGTGATGACCGAGAAAAGAATCATGAAGTAGGTGATGAAGAAGAAGATCATCACGAACCATCCGAGGAAGTCCATTACGTTGCCCATGGTGGCAATGCCTTTCTTGAGGGGGTCGCGAGCCGGTGGGCTCACTGGAATTTGAGTCTAGCCGGGCGAGGGTTAGGCTCGAAACATGGCTCACAGTGGAATCACAATGTACGGCGCACAGTGGTGTGGCGATTGCCGCCGCTCCAAGTCATTGCTCGACACTCTCGGCATCGACTACAACTACGTTGACCTCGAAGAGAAGCCGGATGCAGCCGACGAGGCTCAGGCAATCTCGGGTCGTAAGAACATCCCCGTGATTGTTTTTCCGGACGGAACTCACCAGGTCGAGCCCTCAGATTCCGACCTTCACTCCAAGCTCGTTTCCCTCGGCGCCATCACCAAGTAAGCTCTTCGCGGATCACGCGACTTATGCGTTTAAGGAAGCAGGCGGTTGGGTCCGCGGAAGAGGTACGTAACCTCTCGCAGGTTCGGCTGGTGCAGCATCAGCATCATGACGCGTGAGAGTCCCATGCCGAATCCGCCGTGCGGGGGCACGCCGTAGCGGAAGAAGTCGAGGTAGAACTCGAGCTCTTCTGGCTTGAGGCCTTTCTCGCGTGCCTGTGCTTCGAGAATCTCGATGCGGTGCTCGCGCTGGGCGCCGGTGGTGATTTCGGTGCCGCGCCAAATGAGGTCGTATGACTTGGTGATGGCCGGGTTTGCCTCATCACGCATGTGGTAGAACGGCCGAATGCTCGTGGCGTAGTCGGTCAAGAACACGAATTCGTGGCCGTAGGTTTCTTCCACGTAGGCAGCGATCTGGCGCTCGCCTTCCGGGTCCATGTCTTCGTCGTGGCGAGGAACTTCATAGCCACGCTCAGCGACAATCTTCTTGGCTTCTGCCAGCGGGATGCGCGGGAACGGCAGCGACGGAACAACAACATCCACGTCGAAGAGTTCCTTGATTGCTTCGCCGTGCTTTTCTTTGACAGCGGAAATCGCGAAGTGCAGGAGTTCTTCTTGCATCTTCATGACGTCTTCGTGGCTGTCGATCCAGCTGATTTCAGCATCCACCGAAATGAACTCGGTGGCGTGACGCGAGGTGAACGAGGGGTCTGCACGGAAGACCGGGCCGATCTCGAAGATCGAACCGAAGCCTGCGGACTGTGCCATCTGCTTGAAGAACTGGGGGCTCTGCGCCAGGTACGCCTTGGTTTCGAAGTATTCGAGTTCGAACAGTTCGGCGTTCGACTCGGATGCGCTTGCCATGAGCTTGGGCGTGTGGATCTCGATGAAGTTACGCTCAATCCAGAACGTGCGCATGGCGTGCTCAAACGTGGTCTGCGCGCGGAACAGCAGGTTGTTGCGTGCGGTGCGCAGGTCGAGGAAGCGCCAGTCCATGCGCTTGTCGATGCCGGAGTCGGCGGCGATGGGGGTCTCGGGGATCGCGGCGGCGGCGATGGTGATGTCGGCGACCTTTACTTCGAGGCCACCAAGCTTGACGCGCTCGTCGAGCTTGAGCTCACCGGTAACGGTGAGGAAGGTGCCCTGTGCCAGGCCAGAGATGATCTCTGCGACGGCATCCCGCTTTTCGGGAACCGGGTGAACGAGCTGAGCTGCTCCGGTCTCGTCGCGCAGAACGACGAACTGCACCTTCTTTTGGTCGCGAACGGTCTCGACCCAACCGGAAACAGTAACGGGACCCTCGGGCGTGTGGGCGAGGTCCTTAATAAGAATGCGTGCAGTCACAGTCCCCAAGTTTACTGGGGGAATTCGGAGGTGATTGAGCTTGTCGAAATCCTTGGATTGAGCTTGTCGAAATCACGGCGGGATTTCGACAAGCTCAATCACCGCTGGTTTCTCTCAGCATTCTCACCTGTTGTGCGCGCCTAGACTTGGAGGGTGGCTGCCAACCAGATTCATCTCGTGCGCCACGGCGAGGTTTTCAACCCCGACCGTGTGCTCTACGGGCGCATCCCTGGATACGGCCTGTCCGAGCGCGGTCACGAGATGGCGAAGATGGCGGCCGATGATTTGGCTGCCCGTGCCCGCCCGGTTGCTCGTCTGATTGCTTCGCCGTTGCAGCGCGCGCAGGAGTCGGCAGCCCCGATTGCGGCACTGCTCGGCCACCACATCGACACTGAAGAGCGCATTATCGAGCCGACGAATCATTTCGAGGGCAAGCGCATGCGCGGCGAAAACTCCGCGCTCAAAAATCCATCGAACTGGCCATACCTGTTGAACCCGTTCCGCCCGAGCTGGGGCGAGGCGTATCGTTCGATCGCCGACCGCATGCTCGCCGCCATGACTGAAGCAGCACTTGACGTCGAGTCGGGCGATGTTGTCATGGTGAGCCACCAGCTTCCGATTTGGATGGTCCACCGCGCCGTTGCGCACAAGCCGTTCATTCACGATCCTCGTCACCGACGCTGCGCTCTCTCGAGCATCACCTCGTTCGAGCTGATCGACCCGGAACGACCCGAGCTGGGCTTTCGCGAGGTCGGCTACACCAACCCGGCGCGCATCCTGAACGAGAACGCCTTGGATGTGGGTGCCGTATGAAACTTTCGAAGAAGAGCGCCGCGCTCGCCGTTGGTTTGGCCGCCCTGATTGCCCTGACGGGTTGCGCGCAAGACAAACTTGCCGAGCAGTACCGCGAGGGTAGTGGCAAGAACTACATCGCTGGCGACGGGTCGATCACAGAGGTCGCTCTTGCCAACCGTGGCGAAGCGATCTCGTTCACGGCAACCGACCTCGACGGCAACACAGTCTCCTCAAAGGACTTCGCGGGCAAGGTTGTGGTTGTGAACTTCTGGTACGCCGGATGTGCGCCCTGCCGCGCCGAAGCGAAAGACCTCGAGAAGGTTTACCAGCACTTCGCGGGCAAGAACGTTGTCTTCCTCGGAGTCAATGTTCGTGACGGCGCGGATACCGCACGCACCTTCAACTCCACCTTTGGTGTCACCTACCCGAGCGTCACCGACCTCGACGGCAAGGTGCAGCTTGCCTTCTCGTCGAGCGTTCCACCGAACGCTGTACCGACAACCCTCGTACTCGACACCAAGGGTCGCGTCGCCGCTCGAGTTCTTGGCCGCTTGGCCTCTGACTCGATTCTCATCACTCTCGTAGGTGACCAGCTCAAGGCGGCCTCGTGACCGACATCGGACAGGTCGTTTACGGCGGTCAGTTGATCGTTGCCCTGCCTTTGGCATTGCTCGCAGGTCTGCTCTCGTTCGCGTCACCGTGCGTTCTGCCGCTGGTACCGGGATACCTCGGATACGTCAGTGGCATCGCGGGGGTCTCGGCGACTACAAACAAAGCAAACATGCGTCGCGTGGTTGCAGGAGTGCTGTTGTTCATCCTCGGCTTCACCGTGGTTTTCGTCGGCTTCGGAATCCTGTTCGGCGCTGCGGGTCTGGCCCTCAAGCCCTACCTGCCGATCATCAACGTGGTCGTCGGCATTTTGGTCATGATCATGGGTCTCGTGTTCGTCGGCTTCTTCGGGCTGTTCCAGCGCACCGCCAAGCTCAACCTCAGCCCAGCAACGGGCCTTGCCGGAGCACCGCTGCTCGGCATTGTGTTCGGCTTGGGCTGGACGCCGTGCATCGGCCCAGCACTCGGCGCCATCCTTGCGCTCAGCATTGATTCGGCTTCCCCATGGCGCGGTGCAAGCCTCGGTCTGGCGTACTGCATCGGCTTGGGCATCCCGTTCCTATTGCTCGCACTGGGCCTGCAGTGGGCGACCAAATCGGTTACATTCCTGAAACGGCATATACGCGCAATCAATATCTTTGGCGGTGTCGTTCTGATGCTCATCGGTCTGCTCATTGCGACCGGACTCTGGACCTCATTGATGTCGAACCTGCAGGCGGTGATCAGCGGATATGTCCCGACCATCTGATCACATCGACTCGGCAGCTGAGCAGTCGAACCCGGCGCCCTCGAATAAGCCAGTCGTCAACCCGCAGCTCGGCTTCGTCGGCAGCTTGCGTTGGCTGTGGACTCAGCTCACCAGCATGCGCACCGCGCTCGTGCTTCTGCTGCTCCTGGCAATCGCCGCCATTCCCGGATCGCTCTTACCTCAACGCGCAGCCGACCCCAACG
>JBDKLU010000045.1:0-13532 GCA_039795475.1 Actinomycetota bacterium
CGCAATGCAGTGCCGGCAGGCCAATCTCGAGGGCAGTGGAGAGGTCACGCTACGGCGCCTGATCAAAGAGGCGTTGCGCATGCGACCCGACCGACTCGTTGTGGGTGAGGTGCGGGAGGCAGAGAGTCTTGACCTCTTGATTGCGCTCAATAGTGGTCTGCCTGGTGCGTGCACAATCCATGGAAACTCCGCAAAGGATGCCCTTGCCAAGCTATGCACGCTGCCACTGCTTGCCGGTCGCAACATCGATGTATCGTTCGTTGTTCCCGCGGTTGCATCGAGCATTGGTCTCGTGGTGCACTGTGAGCTCGATGCACGCGGGCAGCGTCGTGTGCGCGAGGTCGTTCGCGTCACCGGCCGAGTAATCAACGGACAAGTGGAGACCGAAAGTGTGTTCTCGTGAGCACACTCGAACAGGCTCTTGGCCTCGCTCTCGGAATGGTTTTCGGGGTGGGGTTGTATTTGCTCATCGCGAAATCAGGCGTGACCGGCCAGAAGCCCGCAAATAAGCCCTCACGCAAGCTGTCTGCGTCCAGTTACCTCATTGCCTGTGGGCTGGGGCTGGGCTTTGCGGTTGTTGCGCTGCTCATCACGGGAATCATCGGCATTGCGGTCGCCGCCGGATTCATCGGCGCTACGCTCATCGCATTTCTTCGGACTCGGCGCCAGGCGAAAATTCAGCGGGCAAACGAAGAGTGCTTCCCCGACATCATCGAAAACCTCATCTCTCGAGTGCGATCGGGCTCTGGCCTGATGAGCGCACTCGCCCAGAGCGCATCCACTGCACCGCCCGCAGTCTCAGCCCCGGCGAGCACGTTCTGGCGAGCAGTTCAAGTCTCGGGAGATACTTCTGCATGTCTCGATGATCTGAAAGCTGCGTGGGCCTCACCGACGGGTGATCTGCTCATCGAAACGGTTCGGGTAGCTCACGCCGCCGGTGGTGCGAGCGTCGTTGAAGTTTTGCGAGAGCTCGCCGATCAAGTCCGCCGAGATCGAAATCTTCGGCGAGAAGTGGAGGCCAAGCAAAGTTGGGTGCGGGTCGCCGCTCGAGTTGGGGTAGCGGCTCCGTGGGTCGTCCTGGTGTTGTTGTCGCTGCGGTCTGAAGCGGCAAACGCATACAACTCCTCAGCGGGAATCACTCTCATCGTCTGCGGGCTTGCGCTGTCTGTTGTCTCTTACCGCCTCATGCTTTCGTTGGGTCAAGTGCCCCCAACACAGAGAGTGTTCAAGCGATGAGCGGCATAGGGTTACTCAGTTACGCAGCTCTGCTTCTAGGGGGCATCGGCGGTTGGGGCCTGTGGTTAGTCATGAGTCAGCGACTTTTCGCGCCGGGGCGTAATTTGTCCACGCGGGTAGCTCCGTGGGTTTCGGATGTTTCAAGCTACGCCCATGAGGTCGCTGTCGAATCCATTCACATGCCGGCTGGCTCTCGGCGGTCGATTTCAGTCTTCGTTAGCGATCGCGTGGCGGAAGTCTTCCGCGGTGCCATCGATGGCGGATCAAAAACCGAGGTCATGCTTGCGCAAGCCGGCATGGATGTGTCGCTTGCCATGTGGCGAGCCCGGCTCATTGAGTCGGGATTGTTTGGTGGTGTTGCTGGTGCCCTGGCTGGTGTTGTCAGTGTGGTGCTCTTGGATGCAAGCCCCCTCGCCATCCTCGGTCAGGCTGTGATGGGCGTTTTTGCGGGCATTCTGATTCGTCGTTGGATGCTTGCTCGCGCATCCCGTACGCGTGTGGCCCTCATGCTCGAGGAACTGCCTGCACTGTGTGAACTCATGGCGATCTATTTGACAGCCGGCACTAGCTTTCGAGAGGCATTGACGGCCATCACCGAACATGGCGACGGCCCTCTCGCAGATAATTTTCGTGCTGCGCTCCAGCGGAACTCGCTCGGCACTCCACTGAGTTCAGCTTTGACTGAACTCTCCTCTCGGCTCGCGGTGCCACAGATTAGTCGCACGATCGATCACATTGTCTCGAGCCTTGACCGGGGCACTCCGCTGGCTGTCGTTTTGCGAACGCAGGCTCTCGAAGCTCGTCAAGAATCTGGACGTCGGTTACAAGAGCGAGCATCCGCTCGCGAAGTCATCATGTTGATGCCGCTCATCTTCTTGATCTTGCCGATCACAATCGCATTCGCCGTTTTCCCGGGCTTGCTCGTTATTCAGTCGGGGTTGTAGATGACAGGATGGAAGCAATGTCTGAGACCAACCACGCCGACCCGCACGAGCACGACCACTCCCACCCGGATGTCTCTGGTGGATGGTTGCGCGCAGCTGTCTTCGGCGCCATGGATGGCCTGGTCTCGAACATCTCCCTGATCGCCGGTATTGGTGCGGCTGGAGCATCCAATCCTGTGATCGTCACGACCGGTGTGGCCGGCCTGGTCGCTGGTGCATTCTCGATGGCCCTGGGTGAATACGCCTCAGTCAAGACTCAAAACGAGCAGGTTGATTCAGAGCTGGCGATCGAGGTGGATGCCCACAAGCGCAACCCCGAGGGTGAAGAGCATGAGCTCAAGGTGTCGTTCATGGAAATGGGAATGACCGAGGTCACTGCGCGCAAGGCGGCTCGGGAGGTGCACGAGAACCACGAGATGGCTCCGCGCTTGCACATCACTCACGAGCTTGGCCTCGACCCGTTCAGCAAGCCGTCACCGTGGATGGCCGCGGTTTCATCGTTTGCGATGTTCGCTGCCGGAGCATTCATCCCGCTGATTCCGTTCGCGCTGGGCGTCGGTTCGCTGGCGGCCGGTCTCGGTGTTGGAGCTGTTGGTCTGCTGGTTGCCGGTGGTCTCACTGCTCGCTACACGCGTCGGGCGTGGTGGCGCATGGCACTGCGCCAGCTCGTCTTCGGTGCGATCGCGGTATCCGCGACATACTGCGTCGGACTACTTCTGGGCGTCCGCGCAGGTTAGCTCAGGAACGAACTAGAGCCCGAGCTCCGCGAGAGTCGGCGGGTTGCAACCTGCGCGCGAGCATGTAATTGCCCCCACGCGCGCAGCGAGCTCGAGCAAGGTGATCCACTGGTCGAGTGTGACCTTCGCGAGAAGTGCTTCTGCATTGGCGCCGAGTGCCCCGAGTTGCTGAAGGCCGTAGAGCGTTGCGCCGAGGAACGAATCACCAGCGCCGACAGTGTCAACCAGCTGAATAACTGGCGCCTTCACGCTGACGGTGTCGCCACTAGGGGTGAAGAGCGTTGCGCCATCGGCGCCACGAGTCATGATGACGTGGTGGCCAGCGGCAGCCCAAATGCGAGCCGTCTCAACCGGAACGCGGTCAGGGTAGAGCCATGCGAGGTCATCATCCGATGCCTTCACAATGTGCGCGAGCTTGATCTGGCGCTCAACGCGCACGGTTTCAGATTCGCGCTCGAAGCCAAGGCCCGGGCGAATGTTGAGGTCGATAACCACGGTCGAGCTGTCGCTCGAGTGCAGGTGACCGGCCAGGCTTTCAATCACAGATGCGCCAGGCTCGATCGCGGTAGCAACAGACCCGATAACCAATGCAGCAGGTGGCTCGACCTCGAGGTTCATAAAGGCGCCGAGAGTCCACCCCCAGTCGGCTGTGCCCTTGAGGTAGAAGCTGTAGCTCGCTTTACCTTCGGCATCGAGCGATGCGACGGCAAGTGAGGTGGGGTCCTCGGTGCGCTCCACAAGGGAGAGGTCGATGTCTTCTGGGCTGAGCCAGTTGTGCAGCTTTTCACCGAACTTGTCGGTGCTCATGCGACCAGCGAACGACACGTGCGCACCCAAACGGGCGAGCGCGATCGAAACGTTGGCGGGTGCTCCACCGGGTTTGGCTTCGTACTTGCCGTCACCCTGTTGAATGAGGTCAATCAGCGCTTCGCCGATGACAACAATCCGGTCACTCATCGATGTCTCCTTCGATGTGCGGGCGAACCCGCTGATCCGCTCTCGCGGGAATTAGTGGGTGCTGGGTACAGCCTCAACCTCGGTGCGGTCGCCTGACCACAGCGTGTGGAAGGTGCCAGGCATGTCGACGCGCTTGTAGGTGTGCGCACCGAAGAAGTCGCGCTGTCCCTGAACGACAGCGGCGGGCAGGCGCTCGGCACGAAGACCGTCGTAGTACGACAGCGACGATGCAAACGCGGGAACCGGGAAGCCGGCCAGCGACGCACCAGCAACGATGCGACGCCATGAGCCGAGTGACTTCTTGATGGCGTCGGTGAAGTAACCATCGAGAAGAAGCGAGAGTAGGTCGCCGTTTTTGTTGTAGGCCTCAGCGATACGGTTCAAGAACTGAGCACGGATGATGCAACCGCCGCGCCAAATCTTGGAGACCTTGCCCAGGTCGATGTTCCAGTTGTATTCCTTGGCGCCGGCACGAATCGCGTCGAAGCCCTGAGCGTAGGCGACAATCTTGGACGCATACAGCGCCAGACGAACTTCTTCAACGAAGCCAGCCTTGTCGGGAACCTCAAACGGGAAGGTGTCTGCCGGCAGGTTGTTGGCGGCATCACGCTGTGCGCGCTGCGACGAGAGCGAGCGAGCAAATACAGCCTCGGCAATGCCGGAAACGGGGATGCCCAAGTTGAGCGAAGTCTGAACAGTCCAGACTCCGGTGCCCTTCGAGCCAGCCTCGTCAAGAATGACGTCTACCAGCGGCTTGCCAGTCTTGGCGTCAACCTGCTTGAGAACCTCAGCGGTGATCTCGATGAGGAATGATTCGAGCTCGCCCTTGTTCCACTCGGCAAAGATGTCAGCGATTTCTGCGGGGGAGTATCCGCCGATGTTGCGAAGCAGGTCGTAGGCCTCAGCGATGAGCTGCATGTCGGCGTATTCGATGCCGTTGTGGATCATCTTCACGAAGTGACCAGCACCATCGTGACCGACGTGGGTCACGCAGGGCTCGCCCTCAGCGACAGCTGCGATAGAAGAAAGGATGGGGCCGAGGGTCTTGTATGACTCGTCGGTTCCGCCGGGCATGATCGAGGGGCCGTTGAGTGCGCCCTCTTCGCCGCCAGAGATGCCAGCACCAACGAAGTGGATGCCCTTGGCGCTGACCTCTTTTTCGCGGCGGATGGTGTCGGTGAAAAGTGCGTTACCGCCGTCGACGATGATGTCGCCCGGTTCAAAACGCTCAGCGAGCTGGTTGATGACGGCATCGGTGCCAGCGCCTGCCTGAACCATGATGATTGCCGTGCGTGGTTTGGCCAGCGAAGCGACAAACTCATCGATCGTCTCGGAAGCGATGAAGCCGGCCTCAGGGTGCTCGGTGACCAGCAGCGTGGTGCGCTCGGTTGAGCGGTTGTAGACAGCAACAGTGTTGCCCTCACGGCTCGCGAGGTTGCGGGCGAGGTTTGATCCCATCACCGCGAGTCCTACGACACCAATATTTGCCTTGTCAGCCATGCTCACCCTTTGCGTTTTGTCCGTCTCAAACAACCTCTCAATCGTACCGGCAGATTGTGCGCTCGCGACCGCGGTTTTGGTTGCTCAAATCGTCTTGTAGACTGAATCTTGCAAACTTCGGCGAGGGATGCACAAACTCAGGTTTGAGCATCCGTTATCGACGCGGTGGATTAGGCCTCAAAGCCGTTCCTCACGCTGACATGCGTTCGAGTTGAACTTAGACATATGAGGCTGAAGGCCTCGAGAGAAGGAGGCCATCATGGCTGAAGTAGACAACAAGGTCGTCGCAGACGTCCGCACCGAGTTCGGTAAGGGCTTCGCACGCCGCCTGCGCGTTGCTGGCAAGATCCCTGCCGTTATTTACGGTCACGGTCACCCCGTTCAGCACGTTGCTGTTCCCGCACACCAGGTTGGTCTTCTTATCCGTAAGAAGAACGCCATCCTCGACCTGCAGATCAACGGCAAGAGCCAGCTGGTTCTCGTTCGCGATGTTCAGAAAGACCCCGTTACTCAGATCATCGAGCACCTCGACCTCGTTGAGGTTGTCAAGGGCGAAAAGGTCGTCGTAGACGTTCCGATCCACGTCAAGGGCTCGCAGCAGTCGGGCGCCATCCTCGAGCTCGACGCTAAGTCGGTTCACCTCGAGGCTGAGGCAACTCACATCCCCGAGTTCATTGAGGTTTCGATCGAGGGCGCTACCCCCGGCTTCAAGGTCACCTACGGCTCGCTGACCCTGCCTGCAGGCGTCAAGATGGTTGGCGACGCAGACCAGCTCGTTGTGCACGTTCACAAGGCTGGCGGCAAGGACTCGGGCGAGTCGGCTGCTGAACTCGCAGCTGAGGTCGCCGACGAGGCTGCACACGCCGAGCACAAGGAAGAGCTACACGCCGCTCAGCACGATGCTGAGAAGGAAGCCGCTCTTGCTGACGCTGAGCTCTCGGGCGCAAACGCCGAGGCTGAGAAGGTCGTGGAGTAACTCCTGAACACTGACACCTGGCTTGTAGTCGGGCTCGGTAACCCCGGGCCCGGCTACGCCAGCAATCGTCACAATGTTGGCCAGATGGTCAACGCGCAGCTCGCTTCCGTTATCGGGGCGAGCTTTCGCACGCACAAGGCCAATGCGCTCGTCGCTGAAGGTCGCGTTGCGCCGGGTGGAGCAAAGCTAGTGCTGGCTCAACCGGGAACCTTTATGAACTTGTCGGGCAAGCCCACGGCAGCTCTTCTCAAGTTCTTCTCGATCGAGCCATCGCAACTGATCGTGATTCACGACGAGCTCGACATCCCTTTTGATGATGTGCGCATCAAGGTCGGTGGTGGCCACGGCGGTCACAACGGACTACGCGACATCATCGCCGCAATCGGCACACAGGATTTCATTCGCGTGCGCGTGGGCGTTGGGCGCCCACCCGGTCGTCAAGACGCCGCCGACTTCGTGCTTCAAGACTTTGGTAAGAGCGAACGGGATGTTCTGCCGCACGTGCTCGTGCGCAGTGCTGACATCGTCGAATCAATCGTGACCGAGGGCGTTACAGTCGCGCAGCAGAGGTTCCACAGCCCGGCATAGACTTGATGCATGGTTTTTCTCGGGCTCTCGCGCGCCCTTTTACGCGCCCCGAGTTTTGAGGCTGCCGTTGATTATGCTTCCGGTGACGCCGACTTTTCGCTTAGTGCAGGCTTGAACGCACCACTGTTGGCAAGTCTTCTCGCCAAGCGCGAGGTTTCCGGTCAGCCCGCGGTTTTGTGCGCCGTGACCGCGACTTCACGCGAAGCGGAGTCGCTCAAGAATGCGCTCGTCGCCCTCATGCCACAGGCGAGAATCGTTGACTTTCCTGCCTGGGAAACCCTGCCGCATGAGCGCCTGAGCCCGAGCGCAGAAATCGTCGGCGGTCGATTCGCCGCACTTCGTGCAATCACGAGCTGGGATGGCAAGGCGCCACTGATTGTGCTGGCCTCGGTGCGTGCGGCACTTCAGCCCATTGCCTCGAACCTCCTCGACATCGAGCCGCTCACGGTCACGGCAAAGAGTCGCGGATACGACCTGCGAGCAATCTCGGCTCAGCTGGTTGACCTCGCCTATGCCCGAGTGGACATGGTCTCTCGTCGTGGGGAGTTTGCCGTGCGCGGGGGCATTCTCGATGTGTTTGCACCCACGGCTGAACACCCGTACCGCATCGATTTCTTTGGTGACGAAGTCGACAGCATTCGTGCGTTCTCGGTTGCCGATCAACGTTCGCTGCCCGGCGACGTTGCCTCGATTGAGCTGGCCCCGAGTCGCGAATTGCTTCTGACCGTCTCGGTGCGCCAACGGGCAGCTGAGATGCAGCACGAGTTTCCGAGCATCGAGGGCATGCTGGCAAAGATTGCTGAGGGCATCCCGGTTGAGGGAATGGAATCGCTGACTCCAGCCCTCGTTGACAAGCTCGTGCCCATCACTGATTTCTTGCCGAAAGAAGCGGCTGTTGCGGTGATTTCACCCGAGCGCGTGGCGACTCGAGCGCAACACCTTTCCGAGACAAACTCAGAGTTTCTCGAGGCGGCTTGGAACGCCGCTTCTCTTGGCGCTGCTTCGCCCATCAACCTGTCGACCGGCGACTACCTCACGGTGGATGCTCTGCACCAAGCCCACCCGGAGGGGCCGTGGTGGACGTTGTCACAGTTCGACAGCGACGACGAAGATTACGTTCGCGTTGATGCGGCGAGCATCCCCAGTTTCGCTGGGAATGCCGATGGTGCAATCGAGCACATTGCTGCCCGCGTTGAGCAAGGCTGGCACGTCGTAGTCTCAGCGGAGGGGCACGGTCTCGTCGAGCGTGCAGCGCAGGTGCTGGGGGAGCACTCGGTCGGCGCAGTTGTCGTCGATGAATTGCCCGAGGAGCTTGAACTCGGAACGGTCTACGTTGTCCAGGCAAGTGTCGAGCACGGATTTGAGCTGCCCGAGGCCAAAATCGCGCTCTTTGGTGAGGCCGAGTTCTACGGTCGTGCCGCGACCTACAACTCGGGTGCACCACGCAAACTTGCCAGTCGCCGCAGCAAGAACGTGGTCGACCCGCTCCAGCTTGAGGCTGGCGACATCGTTGTGCATGAAGTCCACGGAATCGGCAAGTTCCTCGAGCTCGTGCAGCGCGAGGTGTCCACGGGTGGGAGAAATCCCGTCAAGAACATGCGCGAGTATCTGGTGCTCGAATACGCCCCGAGCAAACGCGGATACCCCGGCGACAAGCTGTATGTGCCTACCGATCAACTCGACCAGCTCACCCGATACGTCGGTGGCGAAGCCCCGACCCTGTCGAAGATGGGCGGTGGGGAGTGGTCTGCCGCCAAGAGCAAGGCTCGTCGCGCCGTTCGAGACATCGCGGTCGAGCTCGTCAAGCTGTACTCGGCACGCACCGCTAGCCGTGGCTTCGCCTTCTCGCCTGACACCCCTTGGCAGCGCGAGCTCGAAGAAGCGTTCCCGTATGCCGAAACTCCCGATCAGCTGACGACCATCGACGAGGTCAAGGCCGACATGGAACGACAGATTCCGATGGATCGGCTGATCTCTGGTGATGTTGGTTTCGGTAAAACAGAGGTTGCTGTGCGTGCCGCGTTCAAGGCCGTCCAAGACGGCAAGCAGGTCGCAATCCTCGTGCCGACCACACTCCTGGTTCGTCAACACTTCGAGACGTTCGCCGAACGCTTCGCCGGATTCCCCGTTCACCTGCGTGCTCTAAGCCGTTTCCAATCGGACAAAGAGGCCAAAGAAACGATTGCCGGCCTGGCCGAGGGAACCGTGGATGTCGTCATCGGAACCCACCGCCTGCTTGCCAAAGAGATGAAGTTCAAAGACCTGGGTCTGGTCATCATCGATGAAGAGCAGCGCTTTGGTGTCGAACATAAGGATGCCCTCAAGAAGTTGAAGACGAACGTCGACATTCTTGCCATGAGTGCCACGCCCATCCCGCGCACACTCGAGATGGCTGTGACGGGCATCCGTGAGATGTCCACCCTGGCGACCCCGCCAGAGGATCGCCACCCGATCCTCACGTTTGTGGGCCCGTACTCGGAGAAGCAGGTTGCTGCCGCGATTCGTCGCGAACTGCTTCGTGAAGGACAAGTGTTCTTCGTGCACAACCGTGTCTCGAGCATTAACCGCGTTGCTGCCCAGCTTGCCGAGCTCGTTCCTGAGGCACGCATTGCCGTGGCCCACGGTCAGATGAACGAGCACCAACTCGAGCAAGTCATCGTCGATTTCTGGGAGCGCAAGTTTGACGTGCTCGTCTCGACCACAATCATCGAGACCGGTATCGATATCGCAAACGCGAACACTCTCATCATCGATCGCGCCGATAAGTACGGCCTAAGCCAGCTTCACCAGCTTCGCGGGCGAGTTGGTCGTGGACGTGAACGCGCATACGCCTACCTGCTCTACGACCCCGAGACTCCGCTCTCCGAGACAGCACATGACCGGCTTGCTGCGCTCGCGGCCAACAACGAGTTGGGCTCTGGAATTCAGATTGCGCTCAAGGACCTTGAAATTCGCGGCGCGGGTAACATGCTCGGCGGTGAACAATCGGGTCACATCGCTGGTGTCGGATTCGACCTTTACCTGCGCATGATTGGTGAGGCCGTTTCGGTCTTCCGTGGAGATGTCGTCGAAGGGCAGACCGAACTGCGCTTGGAAATTCCGGTGGATGCGCGCATCCCGGACACCTACGTCGAGAGTGAGCGCCTGCGACTCGAGGCGTACCAAAAGCTATCTGTCGCGAGCTCGCCAACTTCGACGCCCGACCAAATCGACCTCGTCCGTGACGAACTCATCGACCGCTACGGCGAACTCCCGGCACCGGTTGCAACCCTGCTCGACGTGTCTCGCTTGCGTCGACGCGCCTACAAGGCCGGCTTGAGCGAGGTCGTTGCCATGGGGCCGAACCTGCGCCTGACGCCGCTCGAGCTTCCCGACTCAAAACAGGTGCGTCTGCAACGCATGTTCCCTGGTGCCAAATACGTTGCCGCTGCGAGGGTCGTGACGGTTCCGTTGCCAGCCGAGGGCACCGACCTGGTCGCCTGGCTGGGCATCCTTTTCGATGCTCTCCTCCCAGCCGAGTCGGTTCAGGAGTCAGCTACGGATGCCGGCGCGACGAGCGCGCCAAGCGACGAGTAGCCCGCCGATAACGATCGAGATGGCCGAGCCGGTCAGAACCGCGAGAACGCCCTGATCGCGCAATGCGGGGTTGTCATCAAAGGCGAGTTCGTTCATCAGAAGCGAGACCGTGAACCCGATGCCGGCAACGGCCGCGACGACAACAAGATCCCAGCCGCGAATTCCTGCACCTTTGGGAGTAAAGCGCGCAACGATTGACCCGGCGAGCGTGATGCCGAGCAGCTTGCCAACCGGCAGGGCAATCACGATCGCCCAGAACGCAAGATCGAGGTCGTAGAGGTGCACTTGTGGAAAGACCACCAGCGCTGAAACGAAGGCGAATAGCGGCAGAATCACGGCATTACTCCACGGCATGAGTGCGTGCGCGGCTTTTTGAGCCAGTTCCGGTGCCAGCACGAGACCAATGGCAACACCCGCGATGGTGGGGTGTACACCCGAGATGAGCACGAAAGTCCATGTCATCACTGAGAGCACGATCAGCAGAATCAGACGCATCCCAGGGAACTTGTTCGGTTTAGCTGCCTGCCACAGAAACAGCAGACAGATGGCGGCGAGTACGAGCGCACCAATTTGTACGTTGCTGGTAAATCCAATCGCGATGATCAAAATTGCAACGAGGTCGTCGAGCACTGCCAGGGCCATGAGAAATACCCGGATGCGCCGCGGCAGGTTTTTACCGAGCAGAGCAATGAGCCCGAGTGCAAAGGCGATGTCGGTTGCGGTAGGAATCGGCCATCCCTGTGGCTGGCTCGAACCAGCGATCGTGAAGTAAATCAGCGCGGGAACAAGAACGCCTCCGAGGGCTGCCGCTGCCGGAGCTAAGGCCTTGCTCGGGCTATTGAGTTCACCAACCGTGAATTCCTGGCGAAGCTCAACCGCGACGATGAAGAAGAAGATTGCAAGCAGGCCATCAGTCACCCAGTGCGCGTAACTCAGATCGATCTGGGCAAGGCCGGGGGAGAAGTGCAGGTGAAAGAACGCGATGACGTCGGGCCCGAGGCTCGAGTTTGCAATCACTAAGCCCAGAACGGCGGCAATCGCCAGCACGATCGCGGCGTAACGCTCTGACCTAAAGGTCGCTCGAAGGATGTTCTGAACCATGCACTCAGACTAGGCGCGAGCGTGCTTCTCAAGGAACTCATACACCTCAACTTGATCGACGCCGGGGAAGGTGCCTGTCGGGAGGGGTGCAAGAACGTAAGGGTTGAGGCGGGCTGATGGCCATACTTTGCCGGCCCAACGTTCGCGCTGCTCTTCGAGCGGTGTGCGACAACACTCGGGGTCGGGGCAGGTGGATGCCTCGCGGTAGGCGGTGTCGCGACCGCGGAACCACTGAGCTTCATCGAACGGCACGCCCACACTGATCGAGAACTCGTCCGATTCGCCCTTACCGGTCTGGGTGCTGTCCCAGAAGGTTCCGCCGGGGGTGTCTGTGTATTGATAGAACTCGGTGGTGCGGTTGGTGCGCTCGAATGCCATTCGCGCCGCCCACTTGCGACAAATGTGCTGACCTTCGATCGCGCCGTGCGGGTCTGCAGGGATGGCCAGTCCATCATTTTCGTATCCGCGGAACAAGCCACCGTCGTCGTTGACGCGCAGGAAGTGGCAGGTCAGGTCGAGGTGTGCGGTAGCAAGGTTTGTGAAGCGCAACGCGGCTGCTTCGTGGGTAACGCCGAAAGCATCACGGAAGTCTTCAATCGCGATGTCACGGCTCTTCTTGGCTGCCTGCAAGAACTCGACGGATGCCGTGCGCGGCATCAAGCACGCGGCGGCGAAGTAGTTGATCTCGAGGCGCTGGCGCAAAAACTCTGCGTAGTTCTCGGGGCGTTTGTGATCGAGCAGGCGGTGGGCGACTGCCTGCAGAGCCATTGCGCGAAGACCGTGACCACCGGGGATTGATGCCGGTGGAATGTAGATTCGCATGTTCTCGAGATCGGTGACGCTACGAGCCGAGTGTGGCAGGTCGTTGACGTAGATGAGTGTGAAGCCGGTTAGCTCGACCATCTCGGCGACCGTGCGGTGCATGAGAGCGCCCGAAGTGTGACCGGCGCGCTTGACGAGATCCTCAGCAAGGGCATCAAGCTCGGGCATGTAGTTACCAGCTGCTCGCTGTTCGCGTTGCAGAGCGGTGTTCGCTCGACGAGCCTCTTCGGGAGTTGCAATCGCTTCAAGTGCACGACGTTCAATTTCGCGGTGCAGACCGACGATTGCCTCGAGAGCTTCGGTCGGCATTGATTTCGTAGAGCGCACCGCGGGGAGTTTCAGCTGCTGGTACACGCCACTGCGCTGCAGGCGCTCGACTTCTACCTCGAGTTCCGAACGGCGGTCGGGTGCTTCAGTGCTGAGCAAATCGGTTACGGCAACGCCGAATTGTGTGGCGAGAGCGTTGAGCAGGGAAAGCTTTGGCTCGCGTCGACCGTTCTCAATCAGAGAAAGCTGGCTGGGGACGACGCCGACGGCTTCGCCAAGGGCCTCGAGGGTCATTCCTGACTGCACGCGAAAATGGCGGATGCGTTTACCCAAAATCAACAAATCAGACGTCATTTCTTCACTATATGGAAAGAAACGCAAAATTTCACTACACAACAGATGGAACTTCGTATACGAACACCGTCAAGATTGAAATACGGAAGATATTTCACTGGTGAACGATCGACCGCTTGAGACGAAGGAGTTCTACCGTGGTACCCACAATCGCATCGCCCACCGACCTGGGCGCACCGGTTTTCGTACGCAACCGTGCACTCCTCAAGTGGGTAGCTGACATCGTCACTCTCACGGAGCCTTCCGACATTCACTGGTGCGATGGCAGCGAAGAGGAAGCTGCCAAGCTTTCACACGAGCTCGTCAACAAGGGCGTCATGATTCCCTTGAACCCGGAGCTTCGCCCCGGCAGCTACCTCGTTCGCTCCGACCCCGACGATGTCGCTCGTGTCGAAGACCGCACCTTCATTTGCTCGGTCAATAAAGAAGACGCTGGCCCCACCAACAACTGGCGCGACCCAGACCAGATGAACG
>JBDKLU010000046.1:0-12683 GCA_039795475.1 Actinomycetota bacterium
GTTGCGGTAGTTGGTGACGGTGCCCTAACCGGTGGAATGACGTGGGAGGCGCTTAACAATATTTCGCACGACAACACGCGCAACCTGGTCATCGTTGTTAATGACAACGGTCGGTCCTATTCGCCGACGATTGGTGGTATCGCCAGATTCTTGGATCGTGCGCGTACTCGTCGCTCGTATCGCAAACTGCACTTCACAAGCAGCAAGCTCTTTGCCAAGATGGGCCCTTACGCTCGCGCGTTTTATCGCGGAGTTCGTGGTGGTGTTCACGGTTTCTTGTCTCGTTTTACAAACAACCAAAGTCTTTACGCGAATCTCGACATTAAGTACGTCGGACCAGTTGACGGGCACGATCTTGAAGCAATGGAGAGTGCTCTTCATCAAGCTAAGAACTATGGTTCCCCGGTGATCGTTCATGCGATCACTCAAAAAGGTCGCGGTTATGAGCCGGCGGTTTCTGACACGGCAGATCAGTTCCATGCAGTTGGCCAAATTGACCCACACACAGGGCTCTCAACGACGGGCACCAGCAAACGAGGATGGACCGATGTATTTGCTGACGCGATCGTCGATTTAGCATCAACAAATCAACGCATCGTCGGCATAACAGCAGCGATGCTTCGTCCGACTGGATTAAATCGATTTGCCGAAGCATATCCAAATCGCGTGCTCGACGTGGGAATCGCTGAACAGCACGCCGTCGCTTCTGCAGCAGGTTTAGCTTACGGCGGTATGCATCCAGTCGTAGCGATGTACGCCACGTTTATGAACCGGGCTTTTGATCAAGTTCTTATGGATGTTGGGCTTCACAAAGCTGGAGTTACATTCGTACTCGATCGCGCAGGTGTGACGGGGCCTGATGGGGCGAGTCATCACGGTGTTTGGGATCTTGCGATCTTGCAAGTAGTGCCTGGCATTCGTATTGCCGCACCGCGCGATGGAGCCCGCTTGCAAGAAGAATTGGCTGAGGCGGTTGCTTGTGAAGACGCTCCTACAGTTCTCCGTTTTCCTAAGGGAAGCGTTGGTGAGGATATTCAAGCCACCCGTCGCACACAGGATGGCGTTGACGTGCTTCGTGAAGCACCTCATCGAGATGTCTTAATCGTTGCTGTAGGCGCTTTTGCAAAGCTTGGACTTGATGTTGCAGAGCGTCTGGCTCAGCAGGGTATTGGTGCGACGGTTGTAGACCCTCGCTGGGTTATTCCCGTGGCCTCAAGCGTCGTGGAGCTTGCTGCAGAGCATCGCTTGGTCATCACACTCGAAGATGGTGTGCGTGTGGGAGGAATTGGCACGCGAATCCGACAGGAACTTCGGTCGGCCGGTGTTGATACAGCTGTAGACGAATTGGGTCTTCCGGACCAATTCCTTGAGCATGCAACGCGGGAAGAGATACTTGAGTCCGCTGGGCTCACGGCCCAGGCAATAGCTAGAGACGTCATTGCGCAGGTTCTGGGCAGTCGAATACCGGTTGCGCGTCCGTTGCCTGAAGACGTCTCAAACGTCTCCGCTGCAGTGTCAGAAGATTAGCTCACGCCGCGAATGGGCGGATTGTGAAAGTTTTTATTGTTGGCCTTGAGACTAGCGCCAACACGATCGAGATATGGGGTGATGCCCCCCATTTGGAATGGCCATCCTGCCCCCATAATCATGCAGAGGTCGATGTCCTCAACTGAGTGAACGACTTTCTCATCAAGCATGAGCTGAATTTCACGAGCTAAACCCACTTGTACTCGCTCGAGGAGTTGGTCGCCGGTTTGACGGTTTTTCCCACCAGAGACAATCTCTCGTGCTCGAGGATCAAAACCTCGCTTCTTGCCATTCCTGTCCTTGATAAGAAGCACGTTTTCCGCTGCAAGTGCGTGCAGGTTGGGGCTGTCGAAAAAGCGGTCCGGGAAAGCTGCGTGGTGAGTGTCCAGAACGTGCGCACCGACTTTGAGGCCAACGAGGTCGAGAAGTTCGAATGCCGACATGGGAAGTCCGAAGGCGTCTAGAGCGTGATCGACAACCTCAAAATCTGTTCCTTCATCAACTGCATGCATCGCTTCACCGAGAAGCATCGCGAGCAAACGATTGACGACGAAGCCAGGGGAGTCTGAGGTGATTACGGCAGTCTTCTTGAGCTTGCTGGCAATATCCATTGCAGTAGCTAAAGCGACGTCGGATGTGCGCGGCGCATTGACGACCTCAATCAGGGGCATCACGGCAACGGGATTGAAAAAGTGGAATCCAACGAGTCGTTCTGGCTTGCGTAATTTCTGTCCGATCTCAGCAACAGACAGCGACGAAGTATTTGTGGCAAAGACCGCGTCTGGCGAAGCAACAGATTCAACACGGGCAAAGACATCTTGCTTAACCTTGAGTTCCTCGAAGACTGCTTCAATAATCCAGTCCGCGTCGGCAAACTGTGCAATGTCGGTAGTCCCGGATACCAGAGCAGAGAGACGATTCAGTTCGTCGCGTGAGATGCGACCTTTACCACTGAGTTTCTCTAGCTCTCGGTGAATGTAAGTCACGGCCTCATCGAGGCGAGACTGATCAATGTCGGTAAGGACTACCGGGACGCGCAAGCGACGTAGGAACAGCAGTGCAAACTGACGAGCCATGAGGCCGGCCCCGATAATGCCAACCTTGGTCACGGGTTGAGCAAGCTTCTTATCGGGAGCGCCAGTTGGTTTCTTTGCGTGCTTCTGTACAAGGCTGAACGCATACATCGAAGCCTGGAATTGATCTCCTGATATGAGACGTGCGAGTTCAGCATCTTCTCGAAGGAAGCCGTCGTCGATGGAGCCACGAGCAGCAGCAGTCATGGTTCGCAGTGCCGCATAAGGAGATAGAGGGACTTCACCAATTTTGGACGCAATCGCTTTGCGTGCCACCCGCGCGATGACCGGCCAGGTGAACACCCGCGAAAGTGCCGATGGGGAGTTGCGTCGCACCCTAAGCTGGCCGGTCAAGACTGCATCTGCCCACTCGAGAGACTGCTCAAGGAATCGCGCAGGCCCAAATGCGACATCGACAATGCCCAATTTCAGTGCGTCATGAGCCGACATCGTTTTGTTGTTTCGCAACGGATTTTCAATAACAACAGAGATGGCTTTTGGTAAGCCAATCAGGCGAGGCAAAATCGTTGCACCGCCCCATCCGGGAATGAGCCCGAGGAACACCTCAGGGAGTGCAAGGGCGGCAGCCGAGGTATCGACAGTTCGATAGGTGGCGTTTAAAGCGACCTCGAGACCGCCTCCAAGTGCAAGACCATTAACAAAAGCGAAAGAGGGCACGCCAAGTTTGCTTAGACGCCCAAGGGCGCGGTGACCTAGCTGGCTCATCTGTTGCGCCAGTTCGACGGAGGAAATTTCACGAACTCGAGAAAGGTCTGCACCTGCCGCAAGAATGAACTGTTTGCCAGTGACCCCGACAGCGTGGATTTCACCTCGCGCTGCACGTCCGGCTTGATTCTTAAGAACTTCGTCTAGCTCCAGCAGAGACTTAGGGCCAAGAGTGTTTGGTCTCTTGTAATCGAGATCGTTGTCGAGAGTGACGAGAGCCAGCACTTTCCCACTGGTGAGGGTAACGTCACTGACATAGCTGTGAGTAACTACTTCGTCCTGAGCCAGCGCAAGCAAGCTGGAGAAGTCCACGCTGTCATAGTGATTCATGATTACTTTGCACTCCAGTGCGGGTTTTCCCAGATGACAGTCGCGCCTTGACCAAGTCCGACACACATTGTGGTGATTCCGTAACGGATGTCTGGTCGCTCTTCAAACTGTCGTGCAAGTTGAATCATCAGTCGAACACCGCTCGATGCAAGTGGGTGTCCAAGTGCAATCGCACCGCCATAAACATTGATGCGCGGATCCTCGTCATCGAGTTCAAAGTGATCGACGAAAGAGAGAACTTGAACAGCAAAAGCCTCGTTGATTTCGATGAGACCAATGTCGGAAAGGGAAAGACCTGCGCGCTTGAGTGCCTTCTCGGTTGAGGGAATGGGGCCGATCCCCATCACTTCGGGTTCTACGCCGGCAAAGGCAAATGAAACCATTCGCATCTTTGCTGGGAGGTCGAGCTCTCGCGCACGTTCTTCGCTGGCAAGCATGCTGATAGTGGCGCCGTCGGTAAGCGGCGAAGCGTTGCCTGCAGTGACGCGACCATGAGGCCTAAACGGCGTCTTGAGATCACGAAGTGCTTCCATCGTTGTACCGGGACGAGGATGTTCGTCAGTACTAAGTTGAGACCATCCTTCGGCCGCCTTGTATGCAACGGGAACGAGATCCGCCTGAATTTGGCCAGCTGCATATGCGGATGCAACCTTCTCTTGCGAACGAACGGCGAAGGCGTCTGCTCTTTCCTTAGTCAAACGTGGGAAGCGATCGTGCAGTCTCTCTGCTGTTTCTCCCATGTTGAGAGCGCCAGGGTCAACAAGTTTTTCGCTGACGAAGCGTGGGTTTGGGTCAAAACCGCTTCCGATGGGGTGATGCCCCATATGTTCAACGCCACCGGCAAGAGCTAAGTCGTACCCGCCAGCAGCGATGCCGCCGGCAATGGTGGTGACTGCCGTCATCGCACCCGCGCACCAGCGATCGATTGCATAGCCAGGCACGGTAAGGGGGAGACCGGCAAGAATTGAAGCCGTGCGTCCGAGAACGATTCCTTGATCGCCGGTCTGTGAAGCAGCAGCAATAGCGACTTCATCTATCAGGGCGGGGTCAAGATTCGAGTGTCGTGCCAAGAGACCTTGAATGGCTTTGACGACCAGATCGTCGGCCCGAGTTTGCCAATAGGCGCCCTTTTCTCCAGCTCGTCCAAAGGGAGTGCGAACTCCATCGACAAATACAACACGATTTCCAAGAAGCATGAGCTGAACCTTTCCGTGGGTGCGCTTTCAGCCTACGAGGAAATAGAGCTTAAGTCGTCTGGGAATTTGACTCGTTTTCGATAGCTAGTAACGCAGACATTTTCGCTTCGGAATCAGTAAATGCGTCAGAAATAAGGTGTGCGGTTTCTTTGATCTGCCAGGCTCGAGCACTTTCCTTGAGCAAAGTCGCACTCACGGTTTCTGGCGTCAAAGGTTCTGGCGGTGACCAGGCGAGCTGACGTAAGGCTGCCGGACTGAGCAGATTCTCTACCGGCATAGTTAGTTCGATTGCGCGTTGGGCAATTGCGTGTCGCGCAACCGTAAGGCGCGCGTATCCCTCTGGATTCTTGTCTCGCCATATTCGTGGTGAGGGAAGTGTGTCAGACGGAATGCGAAGTACGGGAAGGTCGTCGGTTTGCAGGCCCTTCTCATATGCCGCCCACCACACTTTGAGCGATCCTTTGGCATCTCGACCATTGAAACCCTTAGCTGAAAGCAAGTCTGACGGGTTCGTTGCTCCCGAATTCACTGCAGCCAAAATTGCGCTGTCTGGAATGAGGCGCCCAGGGGAAATATCGCGGGATTTCGCTACGTGGTCTCGTGCTAGCCACAGTTCTCTTGCAATGGCGAGCTGTCGAGCATTACGGAGTGTGTGAAGACCCGACAATTTACGCCAGGGATATGGGCTCGGGGTCTTCTCGGGTTTGAGGCGAGTCGCTTCAAATTCGGCGTCTGCAAACTTGTCCTTGCCGGATGCCGCGAGCATCTCTGCAAGTTTTTCTCGCAAGTCGATCAGGTGCTCTACATCTGCTGCAGCGTAGGCCAGCCACGAATCTGGAAGCGGTCGAGTAGACCAGTTCACGGCACTGTGTTCTTTGGCGAGGTGAATGCCGAGGAGATTCTCTACGACAGCACCTAATCCAACCCGTTCGAGCCCGAGCAGACGCGCTGATAGTTCGGTATCAAATATCCTCCTGGGATCGATTCCAACCTCACGAAGGCATCTCAGATCCTGACTTGCTGCATGAAGCACAAACTCCTCGTCTCCAACAACATTCATGAGGTGAGCCATGGAGCCAATAGCAGGGGGATCAAATAGAAAAGTTCCTGCTTCACGGCGGTAAACCTGGATCAGGTACGCGCGTTGAGAATAGGTAAAACCCGAAGCGCGTTCCGCGTCAATGGAGATGGGTCCGCTACCCGATTCAATGAGGTTGCAGGCGTCGAGGAACTCTGATTGCGAAGCAATGACGTGAACGCTAACCACGCTCCCGGCGTTTTGCATTCAAGCTGACAGCGTCCGAAGTGGGGGGAAGTCCCGCAAGCATGCAGAGCAAGTCAGCCCACGCTTCAAGCTGGCCCGTGAGGTCATAAGACGTAGGAGTCCAGGAGGCGCGCAGTTCAATCTGAGCACCGTCAGGACCACCTGCGAGTTCACCAAATCCAGTCGAAAGAGTTCGAGTTGCCGTGCCGGAAGGGTTAGAAAAGTGTGCACCTCGCCCGTTCAGGGCATCTATCAGCCACGACCAAGTAACGTCTGCAAGGAAGGGATCGAGACCAATCTCCACTTCAAGCGGAGCCTGAGCGAAGCAAACGACTCTAAACACTCCACCCCACGCTTCTAATTGCTCAGGGTCGTAGAGCACGATAAATCGGCCAGTCCCGTGGGGACCGCCCTCTCTGTCGGACATGGGATAAACGTCTGCCGCAAGCGCGTAACTAAACTGAGCCACTGATCCGGGGCTGGGAATATCGCGAACAGAAACCTCGGGTCGGACAGAAGTTGTCTTAAGCGAGGCAATCGCGGCAGCAAACTCAGCTGGGTAACCGGGGGAGTCGTTCACGAAATTTAGAGTAATGCGCGGCTGCGTCTCATGCCTCTGCGCCTCGCCGCCAGAGCGTAAACAGCATGTCTTCGTCGCGAATGATGAACACGCATGTGAACGGCGACGGGGACGCCGCCACGAGCCACCCCGGAAGTTCAGGCGTCTGAACTGTCTCGTGCTGGGCGGTGTGACGAAAACTTATGCAAAGTTGATCGATTTTCTTGAGGGCCAGCAATTGTTCTATGACGGATTGCCCACCTTCTGCTACCCAGTGGTGCGTCGAATTCAATTCTTCGAGGATCTGAACCAGCGGCCCCGTGACAACTGAGTCTGGATGTGGGCATGGTGGCAGCGCCTCAAAGCCTTTGTTGGTGACAACAGCCAGCAAGGCGTTTTGCGGGATATGCCACCCTTCTGTGCGAACGGATTGTGCACCGACAATCACTGCGTCTGCACCTGCACGAATCACATGAAGAATTTTTCGATCGTGTTGCGAAGTAAGACTCTGTGATGATCCGTCAACTCCGCGCATGGACCCTGTTGCATCAACAACAACGTTGATACGCGAAGTCACCGAAGGAGACCACTCGTACAGGCGCGTGAGTTCGACCGAACTGAGAGCGCCAAACGAATAAATCTGCATTAGTTCTGTTTTTCAGAAACCTGTCGCTTGATGCGGCGGAGCATTCCGCCCATTCCGCGAAGACGAAGTGGAGAAATGATTTTTGCTAGACCGAGCATGTTGGGAAAATCATCGCTCACGTTGAGTACATCAGGAGCTGACATGCCCGAGAGCCCGGATGCCAAGATTGACGCAAAACCTCGTGTGGTTGGGGCTTGTTCTGGCGCTGTTGCGAAAACAGAAACAATGTTTTCGGAGTCAACTTCAACGAAAATGTACACGGGCGACTGACACTCTTCGACGCGTTCAAAAAGTTCAGGATGATCACGGTATCGCTCGGGAAGTGCAGGTAATTCAAGAGCGAATTCCAGAAGCAATTGCACGCGGTCGTTATCGTCGAGCGCAAGAAAGTCTTCGCTTATTTCAGCGAGTGATTGTGGCAGATGTGCTGTCATGACAGCTCTAGTCTGTCAGTCCCGAGCGGGAGCCTGTTATTTTGCGCCGATCTCAATGGGGACACGTACTGCCGAGCCCCACTCGGTCCAAGAACCGTCGTAATTGCGCACTGTCTCAAAGCCAAGCAGGTATTTGAGAGCAAACCAGGTGTGGCTCGAACGTTCACCAATGCGGCAATAAGCAATGACGTCATCGCCCGCGGTAAGGCCGGCGCCGTCAAGATACAACGTTTCGAGCTCTGCACGCGTCTTGTACGTGCCATCCTCATTGACTGCACGTGCCCAGGGGACGGATGCTGCACCAGGGATGTGTCCGCCGCGAAGCGCTCCCTCCTCGGGATACGAGGGCATGTGAGTGCGCTCTCCAGAGAACTCCTCGGGGCTACGAACATCAATGAGTGGCTTGCCCAAGTGAGCCAGCACATCATCCTTGTATGCGCGAATCGAGGCGTCATCGCGCTCGAGTACTGGGTAAGTGGTCGCAACTGCGATCGGCTTTTCAGTCGTTAACGGTCGACCTTCAGAAATCCACTTATCGCGTCCGCCATCAAGAATGCGTACGTCTGCGTGTCCAAAAAGTTTGAATACCCAGAGGGCGTACGTAGCCCACCAGTTGCTCTTATCGCCATAGATAACGATGGTCGTATCTGGCGAAATTCCTCGTGCCGAAAAAAGTTTGCTGAGTGATTCTCCATCGATGTAGTCACGCACAACAGGATCATTGAGGTCGGTGTGCCAGTCGATCTTGAAGGAACCGGGAATATGTCCGATTTCATAAAGCAACACGTCTTCATCTGATTCAAGAACGACGAGGCCAGGTGTGCCGAGGTTTTGTTCTAGCCAGTCAGTTGTAACGAGAACTTCGGGGTGCACGTATTCGTCGAACTTAGGATTGTTGTCAACGGGTACAGGCATGAGTGCTCCTTCGAGAGGCTAGAAAACGGTGTCGCACGACGATTGGGCGAACACTCATATACGAGACTATGTTTTTACCGTCAAAGTCTTCTACTCGTGTTACGAAATAAGCCTAAAAGAATCAGCTAGGAATTGATGTCAGAGAACATAACTGCGCTTTCTCAGCGCCATCCTCAGCTGAATGCTTCTGACATTCTCGCAAGCTTGACTCCACCTGCGCAGTTCGATGGAGCTAGTTTCGACAACTACATTCCCGATGACGAGTTCCCGTCGCAGGCTTCGACTCGAGAACTTTTGCGCGAGTTTTCTGCTGGCAGCAGCACAATCAAGCCAACTAAATTGTTTGGCCGTAAAGCTGCTGTAGCACACAGCAAGCCCGGGGTTTACCTTGATGGCGGATTTGGCGTAGGAAAAACGCACCTTCTCGCTGCCACATGGCATGCAAGTCCAGGGCGTAAGAAATTCTTTGGAACGTTCTTGCAGTACACATCTCTTGTTGGTGCTTTGGGTTATCAAAAAACGATTGAAGAGATGTCTGGAGCAAGCCTCATTTGCATTGATGAGTTTGAGCTTGATGATCCGGGCGACACTATGGTCATGACGCGCTTGCTGGGGGAGCTGATAGGAAAGGGAACGCGCGTGGCGGCGACAAGTAATACTCCGCCTCACGCTCTCGGCGAAGGTCGTTTTGCCGCAGCGGATTTCCTGCGCGAAATCCACGCGATGGCTTCCAATTTTGAAACCGTACGAATCGACGGAACCGACTACCGCAAGCGAACCGCTTCTGGTGAGGCGCGAGTTCTCAGTGTTGAAGAGATACAGAAGACGGTCATTCAGATTCGTGCTGCAGGTGGCGTAGCAACAGTAGAGAACTTCGATGATCTTCTTTCGCACCTTGCCTCGGTTCATCCGTCGACATATGTCCGGCTAATTGCTGATGTAGATCTAATCGCTCTAAATGGTGTGCACATACTTACTGGTCAAACTGATGCCCTGCGATTTGTGGCCTTTATCGACCGCGTTTATGACGCTCAGATTCCCATCAGGTCCAGCGGTGTTTCTTTGAGCACTATTTTTGGCGGCGACATGATCAACGGCGGTTATCGCAAGAAGTACTTGCGTTGTATCTCTCGCCTCATCGCACTGACAAACTCGTAACACGTTCGAAACGCATATTCAGTTTTGTAACCTCGCTGTCACGAATAATCGTTCTTTTTCGTAATCCAAGTTTTCGATACTCGACGTATTGGCCACACGCGCATCGCTTTCTGGTGGCCCAGATTCGAAAGAGGTCCTCATGGATACGGGTAATACAACCTGGGTTCTTGTCAGTGCAGCGCTCGTGCTCCTGATGACTCCCGCATTGGCATTTTTCTATGGCGGTCTCGTCAAGACGAAGAGTGTCGTCTCGATGATGATGCTGAGTTTTGGAGCAATGGCTCTCATCGGCGTCACGTGGGTTCTCTACGGGTATGCCATTGCTTTCCCCGGCAACCAAAATGATCCTGCATCTACTTACTTCGGTATCCCGCACATCTTGGGCATCAACACGGCGTCGCTTGGTCTCAACGACCTGTTGACGGTTCCTGATGGGGCGGTGTTCCCTCCGCTTGCGTTTGCTGCATTCCAAGCAGGCTTCGCCATCATTACCGTTGCCTTGATTTCTGGCGCAATCGCTGACCGTGCAAAGTTTGGTGCATGGTTGCTGTACGCGTTCGTATGGTCAACGGTCGTGTACTTCCCGGTCGCTCAGTGGGTTTTCAACTTCACCGTTACCGATGGAAAAATCACAGACGGCGGATGGTTGGTCTACCAGGTTGGCGTCATTGACTTCGCAGGTGGAACGGCCGTGCACATTGCTGCAGGTGCCGCAGGATTCGCGCTCGCCATTGTTCTTGGTAAGCGCATCGGTTTCGCTAAGGGTGTCGACAAGCCACACAACGTACCTCTAGTCATGCTCGGGGCTGGTCTGCTCTGGTTCGGTTGGTTCGGTTTCAACGCGGGATCTGAACTCGCTGCAGATGGAATTGCTGCTCAAGCATTCATCAACACGATCGCTGCACCCGCAGCAGCAGTGTTGGGATGGTTGTTCGTCGAGCGCATCAAGGATGGCAAGGCAACGTCCGTTGGCGCTGCGTCAGGTGCCGTCGCTGGTCTCGTGGCAATTACGCCCGCGTGCGCTGCTCTCACTCCTGCGTGGGCAATTGTTCTTGGACTCGTCGCCGGCGTTTTGTGTGCCTTAGCGATCGAACTCAAGTTCAAGTTTGGTTTTGATGACTCACTTGACGTTGTTGGCATCCACCTCGTTGGAGGAATCGTCGGAACGCTGTTCATCGGTTTCTTCGCAACCGGAGTTGGCCTTCTCGAGTCCGGCTCGTTTGAGCAGCTCGGCAAGCAAGCTTTCGGAGCAGCGGTCGTGCTCGCATTCTCCTTCGTCGCAAGTCTGATCATCGGATTCATCATTGAAAAGACCATGGGATTCCGAGTGAAGAATGAAGACGAGCTCGCAGGAATTGACACCGTGGTCCACGGTGAAGAGGGTTACCAGATGGCTTAGCCCTCACAGCACACAACGAGTCGGCTTCTCTCCACACCAGGGGAGGGGTCGACTCGTCGTGCTGTTGTAACACGACTGAAACAAAACAAGCCTCCAACTGAAACACGACCACCAAACAATTGCTTTTTGGAGGTCCGTTTGATGATTGATACCGGTAACAACACATTCGTTCTCGTGAGTGCCGCACTAGTGCTCATGATGACACCAGCCTTGGCGTTCTTCTATGGAGGCCTGGTGCGGGCAAAGAGCGTTGTTTCGATGATGATGTTGAGCTTCGGCGCACTCGCAGTCGTTGGCGCTTTGTGGATCGTCTACGGCTACGCGATTGCTTTCGCAGGTACAAGTGGCGACGGATTTGTCGGCTGGAATGGTGTCTTTGGCATCAACCTCGGCGACATCGGACTCGAGGGCTTGATCAATGCTGCGCCCGGGGCAAATGGAGTACCCCCGCTCACGTTCGCGGCGTTCCAAGCGACGTTCGCAATTATCACCACCGCGCTCATTTCTGGAGCCATTGCTGACAGAGCCAAGTTCGGTGCCTGGCTCGTTTTCGCAGGTGTCTGGGCAACCCTCGTTTACTTCCCCGTCGCAAACTGGGTCTTCAATGTGGTCAAGGACGACCAAGGAAACATCATCAACGGTGGGTGGCTTGTTCACAACATTGGTTTGATCGACCTTGCCGGAGGAACTGCGGTGGAGATCAACTCCGGTGCGGCTGCATTGGCTTTGGCACTGGTGCTTGGTAAGCGTGTCGGTTTTGCTAAGGGCATTCACAAACCACACAACGTGCCGTTTGTGCTTCTTGGCGCTGGTTTGCTCTGGTTCGGCTGGTTCGGCTTCAACGCTGGATCTGAACTTGCAGCTGACGGTATCGCGAGCATCGCTTTCATTAACACGATGGCAGCTCCAGCCGCGGGTATCCTCGGCTGGCTCGTCGTGGAGAGAATCAAGGACGGCAAGGCAACATCCGTTGGCGCTGCATCTGGAGCTGTCGCAGGACTTGTGGCCGCTACTCCGGCATGTGGCTCTCTCACTCCGCTGTGGGCCCTCGTGATGGGTCTTATCGCAGGCGTACTGTGTGCGCTTGCTGTCGAACTCAAGTTCAAGTTCGGGTTCGACGACTCTCTTGATGTCGTTGGTATCCACCTCGTTGGTGGTGTCATCGGCACACTGATGATCGGCTTCGCCGGTATCGACGTAGGTCTTCTTGCAACTGGTTCGTTCGAGCAGCTTGGACGACAAGCCTTTAGCGCCCTCGTTGTTCTTATCTTCAGCTTCGTGCTTACCTTTGCAATCGGTTGGGCAATTGAAAAGACAATCGGTTTCCGAGTGAAGAACGAAGACGAGCTGGCAGGTATTGACACAATCCTGCACGGTGAAGAGGGCTACGCCATGGAGAGCTACTGATTCTTGTTTCCTGCAGGCGCGCGTCGTTTTGCGTTCGCGCGAGTGTCCG
>JBDKLU010000047.1:0-8424 GCA_039795475.1 Actinomycetota bacterium
TGGTGCACCCCCAGGGACTTGAACCCTGAACCCACTGATTAAGAGTCAGTTGCTCTGCCGATTGAGCTAGAGGTGCAGATGGTCCGAAATTGTGTTCCGAACCGAGACTCAACAATACAGGAGAACAGCCCGCGCGCCCAATCGAGAGCGGTCGCGGTAGCGTTGAGACGTGAGCCGAACGATTTTTAGTCTCGACGAAGACCTGCAACTCGCCCTTCAGCTGGCCGATGCTGCCGACGCAATTTCGCGCGAGCGCTTCTTGTCGGTCGACCTTGAGGTCACCACCAAGCCCGACAAAACCCCCGTCACGGATGCTGACCGGGCAATCGAGCAGGCCATCATTGACATCCTTGCCCGCGAGCGCGGCGAGGACTACATGCTCGGTGAAGAGTTTGGCGAGCAAGAGGGTCGCCTTGCCGAACACCCGGTGACTACGGCCGATCACCCCTACCGTCAATGGATTGTTGATCCCATTGACGGAACATCCAATTTTTTGCGTGGCGCACCCGTGTGGGCCACCCTCATCGCCCTCGCTATTGATGGTGACCCCGTTGTTGGCGTGGTGAGCGCTCCCGCCCTCGGTAAGCGCTGGTGGGCCGCCAAGGGTAACGGCGCGTGGGTGGATGAGTCACGCGATCCGCTCGCCTCACTCCCCCTGCCTGACGGTCTCAACGGGATCGTGCACGACCAGATGGCTTCCACGATCGAACCGCGACGACTACAGGTTTCGGGGGTGGGCGAGCTAGGGGACGCATCCATCAGCTACAACTCAATTCAGCAGTGGGATCAGGCCGGCTACCTCGACGAGCTCGTCGCCCTGAGCCGTCGCGTGTGGCGCACCCGCGCCTACGGGGACATGTGGTCGTACATGCTCGTCGCCGAAGGCGTGCTCGACATGGCGGGCGAGTTTGACCTCAAGCCGTACGACATGGCTGCGCTTATTCCGATCGTGCGCGAGGCAGGCGGAGTGTTCACGTCGATTGATGGACATCCCGATTGCTGGCACGGTTCGGCCCTCGCAACGAACGGTCGTCTCCACGATGCCGTTTTGGATGCCTTGCGCAAGAAGAACTAACGAAAGAGCCCCGGATTGCTCCGGGGCTCTTTGTTTTGGTTTCGATACGGCCTGCGGCCTACTCAACCAACGATGAGCGAGGTTTAGGCCTCTGGGTCTTTCACGCCTTCGTCGACGATGCCCTGCGCAGCAAGTGCAGCGGCACGAGCCTCGAGACGCTTGAGGAAGTGAGCCTCGGCAGCTTCTGACTGCTCCTTGGTAACCGGGTAGTTCTCCACACGCGGCTTGCCGTGGTACTTCTCGATGTAGGCGTCAAGCTCGGGGCCCGACTCCCACGACGTAATGAGGCAGTAACGGGGCTCGTCACCCTGGTGCCATACGGCGTGCCAGAAACGCTGAGTGTCAACGATGAGCTGAGCACCTGCGGGAAGAGCGATACGAACCTCGGTCGACGGGTCAAGACGGTCTTCACGAAGAATCATGACCGAGTCGGGGTTGTCAGTGAGGTTGAAGAATCCACGAACGATCCAACCGGTTCCGTCTGGGTTCAGACGGTTGTTGTCGTCCTGGTGCATGTTGTAGAGAGCGTCGCCGTATTCGTTCGGCTGGAGCTCAATGATGCGGCAACGACCGATGTTGGCGCCAGGCTCTTCAGCGCGACGCTTGAGAATCGGGGCCTTGTCAATGTTGGCCTGAACCCAGACACCGTCCTTGTCGGTGCGAGGCGGAGTGTGGTTCCAGAATCCGTTACATTCCATCTCACCGAATGCCGAAGCAAGGGGTGCGAATCGCGTAACGCCCGAGGACTTCCAGTTGACGTACTCTACGTCAAGCCATTCCTTGGGGTCTGCTGCCTGGTCGTACGAGTCGAGAACGACATAGCCGGTCTCCTCGAACGCCTTCAAACGGGTGTAACCCATAGCGATCATTTACCTTTCGTAGCGGACAAGCACGTTTTTACATGTCCTACTAGATTCAAATTTACCCCCGGATGCACAGAACCGGAGCCTCAAAGCTCCGGTTCCATGGAATTCCTACGCGGATATTTAAGCGGCTATTAGCCCTTCATTTTCTTTACTTCGGCATCGATTTGAGCATCCGAAATTTCTTTATTCGAGAACTTGGTGTACGCGTCGAGGAATGCGAAGACAACACCGATACCCATGCCGAAGAGAACCCAAATGGGCCAGTAACTTTCGCCGGGAGTGGCAACCGCCCAAATCACGTTCATGAATCCGAAGACGACAAGGGTCGTAATGAGGAACTGCCACGCTCCACGTTTCTTTTTGATGGATTTCTTGGCGGCGTCACGGAGATCTTGGTCTGAGGTCATGTGCTCAGACTATTGGCGAAGCAAAACAATGTGAAGCATCCTCGTGGTTTAGAGTTTCGAGGGTGACTAACCCACTGCACCTCTCGAACGCCGAAGCGAAGGCGATCGCCCTCGACGCGTTGGGATTTGCAGACAGCCAACCAACATCGGTGCTTGACGTTTTTGACCGCACAAATCTTCTTCAGATTGACTCGGTCAACGTGTTCGAACGGGCGCACTACATGCCCCTGTTCTCCCGGCTAGGCACCTACGACAAGAACGAGCTCGACTCACTGATGGGCGGGTTCGACCCGACCCTGATCGAGTACTGGGTGCACGAGGCATCCATCATCAAAAC
Organism: Actinomycetota bacterium; assembly: GCA_039795475.1. Classification (GTDB taxonomy): domain Bacteria; phylum Actinomycetota; class Actinomycetes; order Actinomycetales; family Microbacteriaceae; genus CAIOLM01. Next base: position 2,686 of record JBDKLU010000047.1, read on the forward strand.
GGATGAACTACCCCTGTTTCATTGGCGCATGAGCGATGACCGTGCTCGCGAGTGGGATCCGAAACTTGGTGCATGGATTGAGCGAGAGCTTGCCGAGCGAGGTCCGTTAACGACAAGCGATTTCGAGCATCCCGAACACACACGCAAAGGCGCGTGGTGGGGCTGGAGTGATGTCAAACGTACGCTCGAACGCAAGTTTTCTTCGGGAGCACTCGTCTCTGGTGGGCGTAGCGGTTTCAAGCGCGTGTATGCCCTCCCCGAGCAGGTTTTGCCCAGTCACCTGATGATGAATCTGCCCAGCAAAGAGGACGCCCAGAAAGAGCTGCTGGTCAAGGCTGCCGTTTCGCACGGTATCGGCACCCAAAAGGACCTGGCCGACTACTTCCGTTTGCGACCGAGCGCGGTAACCCATTTGCTGCACGAACTCGTCGAGGACGGCCGGCTACTCAAAGCTGAAGTTGCCGGATGGAAGTCTGACGCGTACGTATCCCCCACTACCAATCTCACTCCGAGCGCACACAGAGGCATGACGATTGTGAGCCCATTTGATCCGGTCTGTTGGAACCGCGACCGCACGAGTCGTATTTTCGGGTTCGATTACAAGATCGAGATTTACGTGCCAGAACCTCAGCGCGTTTATGGGTATTACAGCCTGCCTTTGCTCAGCAACGGTGAACTCATCGCGCGACTCGATCTGAAGAGCAACCGACAGCTCGGCGTTCTTCAAGTGCAGTCAGCATGGGCTGAAGAGTCGAACATCGGACGCTTTCCCAGTTCTGCCCTCGGCAAGCACCTCAAGCAGGTTGCCAAGTGGCAAGGCCTGAACCGGGTCGAGTTCACCGGCAAGGGCAACATAACTCTCAGCGTGTGATGTGACCGCCAGTGGTGGAGATGGGGGGAATTGAACCCCCGTCCACTGCTGAAATTGTGAGTCTTCTACGGGTGTAGCTCAAGAACTCGTTCTACTCGACTCCGACCTTTGCCCTGAGCATCTAGGTCGACAAGCCCAGCCCGAGTTAAAGTCCCGCGGCTCCCTCAGGCGTAGGGCCGCAGCAAGTTCTCTGGATGACGCCGAGAACCAGGGCGAGAACAGACCCTAGAACCGACGGACTTCAGGCTCGCTAGCTCTAGGCAGCGAGGGCGAAGTCGGCGCGCTTTGTATTGGCACCTATATTTTGCAGATTTCGTTAACGAGATATCTCTGCATCCTCGACCCGCTTCTCTCCCGCTTGCAGGCAATGTCGAAACCGATCATCCCCATGAGAGCCCGCCACGAAAGACGGGGGCGTAAGTCACATCACACGCTGTTGAGTTATCAAACCGCCGATGGCGGTACACGCCTAAGTGGCGCGGATTGAAGTTTATAACGCCTGACTGACGCTTAGTATTCCGGGTTACTCTATGCGCATGGCTACTTCACTCAATGACATTGCACTCACCACCCTCGATGGCCGCGAAACGACCTTCGCCGAGTTTGCCGACAAGCTCGTCATGGTCGTCAACGTTGCATCACGTTGCGGTCTGACCCCGCAGTACGAACAGCTCGAAGCGCTGCAGAAAAAGTACGAGTCTCGCGGGTTCACCGTGGTCGGCTTCCCGTGCAACCAGTTCATGTTCCAGGAGCCTGGCAGCAACGAAGACATCGCCTCATACTGCTCAACGACGTGGGGCGTGACCTTCCCGATGATGGACAAAGTCAAGGTGAACGGTCGCGGCAAGCACCCGCTATACGCTGCCCTCACCAAGGTCAAAGACTCCGAAGGCAAGGCTGGCAACGTCAAGTGGAACTTCGAGAAGTTCCTGGTCACACCGAGTGGCGAGGTTTTGCGTTTCCGCCCGACGATCAAGCCGGATGCGGCCGAGATCGTTGCCGCTATCGAAGCCAACCTGCCGAAGTAATACTTCGACTCAGCTTGGCCTATTCGCCCAAGCGGTTCTTGGTGCGCATCGCGCGAGCAGCCTCGCGGGTATCTTGCTTTTCGCGAAGCGCCTGACGCTTGTCGTATTCGCGCTTACCCTTTGCCAGAGCAAGCTCGACCTTGGCGCGGCCGTCGGCAAAGTAGATCGACAGTGGAACGAGCGTAAATCCGCCCTCTTTCACCTTGCTTGAAAGCTTCAAGATCTCTTGCTTGTGCATGAGCAGCTTGCGCTTTCGCCGAGGTGCGTGGTTGGTCCAGGTTCCCTCGGTGTATTCGGGGATGTGCACCGCATCTAGCCAGGCCTCGCCGTTTTCGATGAAGGCGTAGCCATCGACGAGGGATGCACGCCCAGCGCGAAGTGACTTGACCTCGGTGCCCATCAGCACCAGGCCAGCCTCATACGTGTCTTCGATCGAGTAGTCGTGACGCGCTTTACGGTTGGTGGCGACGACCTTGCGACCTTGTTCCTTGGGCATCACACACCTCCTCGCGCTTTAGCCTTGCAGAACCTCAAGTCTATTGAGCGCGGGCGTCAACTAAATCTTGAGGTAGCGCGAGATGGCGAACTTGGCCGAAAGGGCTGCGAGCGCGCATCCGACAATCACCAGAATCGGAACAACGATGAGTCCGTCGGTGAGCGAAATAAACGACGTGGTCGGCAGGGTGACTTTGAGGTAGCCCTGCACGAAGAAGTGAACAATCGCAAGGATGGCGCCGCTGGCGAGCACCGATCCGACCAGGGCTGCGATGACGCCCTCGAGAATGAACGGTGTCTGAATAAACCCGTTGGATGCACCGACAAGGCGCATGATGCCAAGCTCGCGTCTGCGCGAGAAGGCAGAAAGACGGATGGTCGTGGCGATGAGCAAGACGGCAGCCACGAGCATCAGCGCTGCGACACCAATGGCTGTGTAACTAGCTGCGTTGAGCACTGAGAAGATTTTGTCGAGGTACTGACGCTGGTCGGTGACCGCTTCGACACCCGGTTGGTTGCCGAGTGCCTCAACGAGCACGGCTGACTGGCTCGGGTCGTTGAGTTTGACCCAGAACGTTTGGTTGAGCTGATCCGCGGTGACGTACTGAGCTACCGGGTTGCCCGAGAACTGCTTCTGGAAGTTAGCGAAAGCTTCGTCGTGATTCTCGAAGAAGAACTTGTCAATGAACGGCTTGAGGATGGGGCCCTCGAGTTCAGCCTTGACCTTGTCTATCTGCGCCTCGGTGACCTCACCGTTGACGCACGACTCCCCCGCCGAAACGTTCGTACACAGGTAGACAGCAACCTGGGCCTTGTCGTACCAGAACGTCTTCATCTGACCGATCTGCATCTGGAGCAAAATCGCGGTACCAACGAAGGTCAGCGAAATGAACGTAACCAGAACAACAGAAACAACCATGGAGGCGTTACGACGCAAACCATTGGCTACCTCAGCCCAAATCAGATTGAACCTCACTGGATCGGCCCCACTTCTTGGTCGCCGTCCTCATCCGCGCTGCGCTCCTGCGGAATGATGTTGAAGCGCGCGGTGATGGGCTGCTCCGCAGGATTCGGTGCGGGCACCGGAGGCTGCAGGAACTCTTCAGGGAGACGCTCGAGTTCAGCGGTGTCATCTTTGGTCTGGTCGACGAACGCGTCGGGCATGCCCGGCAGGGCATCCACCGTGGTGAGCGGTTCGATCGTGCCGGTGTCGCCGAAGTTCATGGGTGGCTGTGAAAGTGAGTCACGAATGGCCGAGAGGTCACCCGTGTCTTTGATGGTCGTGTCGGCGCCTGCAATCGGCATTGCTGCCGTGTGACCGTAACCGGCGTCTTTCTCGTCACGAACGATGACGCCCTGCTGGAGTTCGATAACTCGTCGCTGCATGCGGTCAACAAAATCTGCGGCGTGCGTCGCCATGACGATGGTGGTTCCGCCAGCGTTGATGCGCTCGAGCAAAGCCATGATTCCCGCGCTGGTTGCCGGGTCGAGGTTACCGGTCGGCTCGTCAGCCAAAAGAAGCGAAGGCTTGTTGACGATGGCTCGGGCAATCGCCACACGCTGCTGCTCACCACCAGAAAGTTCGTGCGGGTAACGGTTGGATTTGCCGGCGAGACCGACCATTTGCAGAACGTCGGGCACGGCTTCCTGAATGAAGCCTCGTGACTTACCAATCACCTGAAGCGTGAAGGCGACGTTGTCGAAAACCGTCTTGTTAGGCAAAAGACGGAAGTCCTGGAAAACGACACCGAGGTTGCGACGGAAGAAAGGAATCTTGCGGCTAGAAATGTTGCCGAGATCCTGGCCGAGCACGTGAATCGAGCCACTGCTGGGCTTGTCCTCTTTGATCATCAATCGCAGACAGGATGACTTTCCACTGCCCGACTGTCCGACGAGAAAGACAAACTCTCCGCGGTTGATTTCGAAGTCGACAGCATCAAGCGCCGGGCGAGAAGCTCCCCGGTACTGTTTCGAGACTTTTTCAAATCGAATCATGCTGGTTCGAGCCTATTTTGGCGACCCTGTGAACTCGCCCAGCGACACAGAACCAATGGTGATTGAGCTTGTCGAAATCACAAACGCAGATTTCGACAAGCTCAATCAGCTTTACTTCTCTGATTTACGCCAGCGAATACCAGCAGCAATAAAACCGTCGAGGTCACCGTCGAAAACGTTGGATGGGTTGTTGACCTCATACTCGGTGCGCAGGTCTTTGACCATTTGGTACGGAGCAAGAACGTAGGAGCGCATCTGGTCGCCCCAGCTCGCAGTGATGTTTCCGGCGAGTTCTTTCTTGGTGGCGTTTTCTTCTTCGCGCTTTTGTAACAGCAATCGCGACTGCAGAACACGCATCGCAGCTGCACGGTTCTGAATCTGCGATTTCTCATTCTGGCAGCTGACCACAATGCCAGTGGGTAAGTGCGTGATGCGGACCGCAGAGTCGGTGGTGTTGACCGATTGCCCGCCAGGTCCACTAGAGCGGAAAACATCGACGCGGATGTCATTCTCGGGAATCTCGATCGACTCGGTTTCTTCCATGAGAGGCACAACCTCGACCGCAGCGAAACTGGTTTGGCGCTTACCGGCTGAGTTGAACGGGCTCATACGTACGAGACGGTGAGTACCGGCCTCGACGCTCAGCGTGCCGAACGCGTATGGCGCATCAACTTCGATGCTCGCCGATTTAATGCCAGCTTCTTCTGCGTAACTGGTGTCGAGCACCTTGACGGGCATGTCGTGCTTCTCGGCATAGCGCAGGTACATGCGAAGCAGCATCTCGGCGAAGTCCGATGCGTCAACACCACCAGCGCCCGCACGAATCGTGATGACCGCCGAACGGGGGTCATATTCGCCATTGAGCAAGGTCTGAATTTCAAGCTCACCAAGCACCGATTGGATGCGCGCAAGCTCGCCCTTAGCCTCGGCGGCAGCATCTTCGTCGCCGGCTTCGTTTGCCAACTCGACGAGCACCTCAAGGTCATCCAGGCTGTTTTCAATGCCCGTGATTTTGGCGAGCTGCGCCTGCTTGTGACTCAACGCGGAAGTGACTTTTTGCGCGTTCTCTGCGTTGTCCCACAGGTCAGCAGCACCGGCCTGCTCGTTCAACTCGGCAATTTCAGAAACGAGTCGATCAACACCAACGACCGCGCGGATGTCACCGAAGGTGGCACGCAGCGCGCGAATCTGGTCAGAGAGGTCAAGATCGAGCATTGTGCTCTAAGCCTACCGACCGGTGGAAGCCCTGACCGTCTCGGTGTGAGCAACCGGCGTAGGCTCGTAGTCATCATGGCTAAGGCACCGGGCGAATTCCAACTGCGCAAAATTGCGCTCGCGGTGTACCTGCCA
>JBDKLU010000048.1:0-3001 GCA_039795475.1 Actinomycetota bacterium
CGCTTGGTCGGGATGGCCGTGTTGCGCTCGATGAGCTTGGTCATCATGCCACCCTTGGTCTCGATACCGAGGCTCAGCGGGGTGACGTCGATCAGCAGAACGTCTTTGCGCTCACCGCGAAGAACACCAGCCTGAAGAGCTGCACCAACGGCAACAACCTCGTCTGGGTTCACGGTCTTGTTGGGCTCCTTGCCACCGGTGAGGCTCTTGACGAGCTCAGCGACTGCGGGCATGCGGGTCGATCCACCAACGAGAACAACGTGTGCGATGTCGCTCACCTTGACGCCAGCCTCGCGGATGACATCTTCGAATGGCTTCTTGGTACGAGCGATGAGGTCTTCGGTCATCGACTCGAACTGTGCACGAGTGAGGGTCTCGTCGAGGTTGGCCGGGCCGTTCTCGGTCAGCGACAGGTAGGGAAGCTGGATGCTCGTGGTGGTTGCACCCGAGAGCTCCTTCTTCGCCTGCTCAGCTGCCTCTTTGAGACGCTGCAGAGCAATCTTGTCGTTGCTGACGTCGACACCGGTCGACTCCTTGAAACGCTTGATCAGGTGATCAACGATTCGCTGGTCCCAGTCGTCACCACCGAGGCGGTTGTCACCGGAGGTTGCGCGAACCTGAATGGTCGAGAAATCGTCGTCCTTGCCCACTTCGAGCAACGAAACGTCGAACGTTCCACCGCCGAGGTCGAACACGAGGATGAGCTCGTCTTCTTTACCCTTGTCGAGGCCGTACGCGAGTGCGGCAGCGGTGGGCTCGTTGATGATGCGAAGAACGTTGAGTCCGGCGATCTCACCTGCATCCTTCGTTGCCTGACGCTCGGCGTCGTTGAAGTACGCGGGAACGGTGATGACAGCGTCGGTTACGGTGTCGCCGAGGTACTGCTCAGCGTCGCGCTTGAGCTTGCCCAAGATGCGCGCCGAGATCTCTTGCGGGGTGTACTTCTTGTCGTCGATGGCGACGGTCCAGTCGGTACCGATGTGGCGCTTGACCGACGCGATGGTGCGGTCAACGTTGGTGACGGCCTGGCGCTTAGCCGGTTCGCCGACGAGCACCTCTCCGTCTTTGGTGAAGGCGACGACCGAGGGGGTCGTACGGAAGCCTTCAGCGTTAGCGATGACGGTGGGCTCGCCACCTTCAAGCACGGAAACAACCGAGTTGGTGGTTCCGAGGTCAATGCCTACTGCACGTGACATGTGTTTTTCTCCTTGTTTTGCAAAGTATTCATGCGAACTTGCGTCGCATTGACTCAAGTTTGACACCTGTGGATAACTTTGTCAACGCAAAATCGAAAAACTTGAGTGACATACACTCAACTTTCAGGTTTCTCGTTCGTCCGCCCAAAATTCTCCTGACGAAACCCAACGCCGGCACTAGCCTGAAAACATGACGACGATGACCCATCCGAAAGCTAACGCGAAACAAGTCTGGTCCTGGGCGCTCTGGGACTGGGGCACATCCGCCTTCAGTGTGGTCATCACTACTTTTGTCTTTCCGATTTTCATCGTGCAGGCGGCCTTCGCTGAAGACGGCAAAGATACCAACGCGCTCGATGCAAACTTCACATGGGCTTATGTCATCTCGGGCATCATTGTTGCGCTTGTAGCACCCGTACTAGGCCAGCGAGCCGACCGTTCACGCAAGACAAAAACATGGCTGGGGCTCAACACCTTCATTGTTGGCTTGGCCACAATCTTTATGGTTTTTCTCGTCCCGAATAGCGCATTCTTCGCACTCGGCCTCGTGCTCTACGTGATCGCCAACGTGTTTTACGAGTTTGCTTTTGTGAACTACAACACGGTTCTCGTGCAAATCACCAACCCTCGCAACATCGGTCGAGTTTCTGGATTCGGATGGGGCCTAGGTTATGTCGGTGGAATCGTTGCCCTGCTCGTGGTCTTGGTCGGGTTCGTAGGGCTTGGCGATGGCGGTGGCGCCTTCGGCATCACGCAAGATTCGCAACTCAATATCCGAATGGCGTTCTTGTTCACAGGCCTCTGGGTTATTTTGTTCACCATCCCTGTGCTTCTCGGAACGCCAAAGACGCCCGCTCTCGAGGTTGGTGCCCCGATTGGAATCTTTGGTTCCTACGGCAAGCTTTTCCGCGACATCAGCAACCTGTGGCGCAATGAGCGAACCACCTTCCGCTTCCTCATCGCGAGCGCTGTCTTCCGCGATGGTCTTGCGGCCGTCTTCACACTCGGAGCTGTTATTGCGGCCGCGGTTTTTGGTTTCCAAACCAAAGACATCATGTTGTTCGGTATTGCAGCCAACCTGGTTGCGGGTATCGGAGTGTTTCTGGGCGGCGTGATCGAAGACAAGATTGGGCCAAAAAAGCTCATTATCGCTTCATTGATCGGCCTCATTATCGGCGGTCTCTACGTATTCGCTTTCCGGGACATGGGCACGATTACGTTCTGGATTGGCGGACTGATTTTGAGCTTCTTCGTCGGCCCAACACAATCGGCTAGCCGAACCTTCTTGGGACGTCTAACGAGTCCCGGTCGCGAGGGAGAGCTTTATGGTCTTTACGCCACTACTGGTCGTGGCTTGAGCTGGCTTACCGGCTTGCTGTTTGCAATCGTTGTCGCAACGACAGGCAACACAGCATGGGGTATTTTTGCTATCGTGGCGGTCCTGATCGCTGGACTGGTTCTCGTCATCCCACTGAAGCCGAAATTCAACGACTAACGAGCAGCTAAAGCAACATCCGCAGTCAGCACGACGAGGTCGTCCGTCTGCGCGATGCCCCACTCGACCGTGACGTCGTCGAGAATGCGAGTTCCGTATCCCATGCCCTCGGCTTTGGCGGTCGGCAGCGAACCTGGGTTTCTCATCACCAAGCGTGCCCGGGTTGACGATGGCATTGTCACGTTGACCTCGACGTAAAGAGCTCCCGAGTGCTTGACCGCGTTCGCAACAGCTTCGCGCGCAACCTCCGTCAAACATGACGTAGCAACGGCGTCATCGCGAAGCCGAGAACTCGCCGCTGCATCGATGG
>JBDKLU010000049.1:0-6706 GCA_039795475.1 Actinomycetota bacterium
CGATCACCGGTGGTTTTGTTTCGGCAGCGGATGGCTCTCCTTCGGCTCGTCTACTCGCGGCATGGCTTCAACTACAGCTTCAGGTTCCGATTGAATACCGTGAGAGCAAGCGTGGCGAACACGACGGTAGCATTCACGAGGTTGTTCTCTCGCGTGCATCGGGTGACATCAAGCTCGCGCGTCTGAACTCGAGCGTGGCGCACCTTGAGCAGCCTGGTCAGCCCCGTCATGACGTCACACTTATGCGCCGATCTCTGCGTGACTGCCTCGCTGAAGAGCTTCGACGTCTTGATCCTGACGTCGTATACGGAGCAGTAATCACCAACGGAATCGCAGGACTCGGTCTTTAGCGTGAACCGCACACTTCGCATTGTCGATGGTCGTGAGGCTTTCATCGAAGCCGTTGCCTCGGCAGCCCAGACTGTCATTTGTGATGCCATCGCCAGAAAAGGCAAAGCACACGTCGCCCTGACAGGGGGCACGATGGGCATTGCTGTTCTGACCGGATTTGATGTCAGCACTACCTCACCTGTTGATTGGTCACAGGTTCACTTCTGGTGGGGCGATGAACGCTTTGTCGAGCACGAGAGCGCTGATCGCAATTGCCTGCAAGCTCGCGAAGCATTTATTAGTGCTGCAGATGTTCCTGAAGGTAACGTCCATGAAATGCCTGCAGCTAACTCTGGGCTTTCGCTCGACGAAGCAGCTAGCGCCTACGCGCACGAGCTCAGCGAGCATGCTCAGGCTGGCTCTAACCTGCCTGAATTCGACCTGACGTTCTTGGGAATCGGTCCGGATGCTCATGTGGCATCACTATTTCCAGATCACCCAGATGCGAAAAAGCCAGGCACAGTTGTTTCGGTGCGTAACTCCCCCAAGCCGCCTCCCGAGCGAATTTCACTGACCTATAGTGCGCTCAACGCAAGCAAGCGCATCTGGGTCGTCGCCTGTGGGGCAGACAAGGCTGAAGCGGTCGCACTAATGATGAGCAATCAGGGTTCACTGAGCGTGCCAAGTTCATGCGTAAACGGACGTGACGAGACCGTTCTGTGGGCGGACAACGCCGCAAGTTCACTGATCTAAACTGCGGATTCAGTGAAGCGTCGTAGCGTTACTGAGGCTTGACTGTGCCGCGTCGAATGCGCAACTGCATAAGTGCATCTTCGAGGATCTGCTCTGCCTCTTCGGGCGTGCGACGCTCTTTGACGTATGCGAGGTGAGTCTTGTAGGGCTCGAGCTTAGCTACCTGAGGCGGGTTGTTTTTGTCGCGACCGGCGGGAAGACCTGACTGCGGGCAGTCAATCTGCTCAGGAATTTCTTCTTCAGGAAGGTTCGCTGCGAAATAGCGGACGGTTTCGTTGCCGAGAGCATCCCAGTACGAGATAGCAATGCGATCAGCGTGAACGCCGTGATCCTGTTCGCCCATGGGGCCCGCACCGACGCGCGAGCCGCGAATTGCGCTACCGCCAGAAGCCATTAGCCAGCCACTCCAAACTTGGTGAGAAGGCCGAGAACGATGATGCACGCAATCCAAATGAGGCCAAGGATGACCGTGATGCGGTTGAGGTTTCGCTCTGCCACACCGGATGAGCCGAGGCTCGAGGTTACGCCGCCGCCGAACATGTCACTGACGCCACCACCGCGACCCTTGTGAAGAAGGATCAGGAGAGTGAGGAGCAGACTCGTGATAGCGAGAAGCACCTGGAGAATAACCTGCAGAATCAGCACGTACGGGCCTTTCAAAAAATGTGGCTCAAACGAGCCTTCTCAAGTGTACCGAACTAGATGACGTGCTGCTTGAAGCGAGCGATCGTCGAGAACTCGGTTACGTCGAGGCTGGCGCCACCGACGAGTGCGCCGTCGATATTCGCTTGACGCATGAATCCGGCAATGTTTGTCGCCTTGACTGATCCACCGTAGAGGATGCGGGTACGGGCAGCGACCTCTTCACCCAGTTCCTCGCGGAGTGCAACTCGAAGCGCAGCACAGACCTGCTCGGCCTGCTCTTCCGTTGCAACCTTGCCGGTGCCGATTGCCCAAACGGGTTCGTAGGCAATCACGAAGTCTTCGTTGGTGTTGAACCCTGCGACGGTTGCCTTGAGCTGCTCAACCGGAACAGCGGACGGGCCAAATTCTTCGAGTTCCGCTTCGGTCTCGCCGACGCAGATGATAGGGGTCACGCCGTGCTTGAAAGCTGCAAGCGACTTTGCGCGAACAATCTCGTTAGTTTCAGCGTGGTACTGGCGACGCTCCGAGTGGCCGATGATCACATATGAGGCACCGAGAGCCTTCAAGAATGCGCCCGAAATTTCGCCGGTAAAGGCTCCCGAGTCGTGCGCAGAAACGTCTTGAGCGCCGTATCCGAGTTCAAGCTTGTCAGCTTCGACCAGGTTCTGAACAGACCGGATGTCGGTAAACGGAGGAAAAACGCTGACCTCAACTTCGCTGTAGTTGTGCTTGGCATCTTTCAGGGTCCAGGCCAACTTTTGAACAAACGCAATTGCGTCGAGGTGGTTCAGGTTCATCTTCCAGTTGCCCGCGATGAGCGGAACGCGAGGAGTTACCATCCGAGTACTTCCAATCCAGGCAGTTTCTTGCCCTCCAAGAATTCGAGTGAAGCGCCACCGCCGGTCGAGATGTGACCGAACTGGCTGTCGTCAAAACCGAGAATGCGTACGGCAGCGGCGGAGTCTCCCCCGCCAACAACGCTGAGGCCATCGACCTCAGTCAGTGCCTGGGCGATTGCGCGAGTTCCGTTCGCGAAAGCAGGGAACTCGAATACGCCAGCCGGGCCATTCCAGAAAACTGTCTTTGATGCGGCTATCTTGTCAGCAAACACAGCTGCAGTTGCCGGACCGATGTCCAAGCCGAGTCCGGATGCTCCGAAGGCAGTATCTTCAATCGCATCGATTGCTGTGACTTCGTGAGCGGCATTAGGTGCAAATTTCTCGGCAACCACCACGTCGGTAGGGAGCACGATCTCTACTCCCCGTGCAGCAGCATCAGTAAGGTATCCGCGGCAGGTGTCGAGCTGGTCGACCTCGAGCAGCGATGAGCCTACCTTGTGGCCCTGTGCGGCGAGAAAGGTGAACAGCATGCCGCCACCAATAAGAATCGTGTCTACACGAGGTAGCAGGTGTGAAATAACGCCTAGCTTGTCGCTGACTTTTGAACCGCCAAGAACAACCGTGTATGGGCGTTCGGGGGTCTCAGTGAGGCGATCGAGTACACCTAGTTCAGTTTCGATGAGCAGGCCGGCAGCACTCGGCAGAAGCTGTGCAAGTTCGTACACGCTTGCCTGCTTGCGGTGAACGACACCAAAGCCGTCAGAGACGTACGCGTCTGCTTCATCGGCCAGAATCTGCGCGAACGCCTTACGCTCGTCCGCGTCTTTGCTCGTCTCAGCTGTGTTGAACCGCAGGTTCTCGAGAACGAGGACCTCACCGTTGTTCAACGAGCGAATAGACTCCATCGCGCTCTCGCCCACGGTGTCAGATGCGAAGCCAACAGGCTTGCCCAGCAGCTCGCTCATGCGAACGGCTGCCGGGGCAAGGCTGTACTTGGCTTCAGGAGCGCCCTCAGGGCGTCCGAGGTGGCTGATTACGATGACTCGCGCACCCTGCTTAAGCAGTGCGTTCAATGTCGGCAGTGATGCTCGGATTCGTCCATCGTCGGTGATGACACCGTCTTTGAGCGGAACGTTGAGATCGCAACGGACAATGACGCGCTTGCCAGACAAGTCGCCCAGCGTGGGAAGGGTACGAAGAGTCATCGTGATTACAGCGAGGTAGCTACGTACTCGGTCAGGTCGACGAGACGGTTGGAGTAACCCCACTCGTTGTCGTACCAGCTGGAGATCTTGACCTGGTTGCCTAGAACGCGAAGCAGACCGGCGTCGAAGATCGACGAGTGTGGGTCGGTGACGATGTCGCTCGAAACGATCTCGTCTTCGGTGTACTTCAGGATGCCCTTGAGGTGACCCTCAGCTGCTGCCTTGAACGCAGCCTTGACTGCTTCTTCGGTAACGGGCTTCTCTACCTGGATAGTGAGGTCAGTGATTGAACCGGTGGGAACAGGTACGCGAAGAGCGAAACCGTCGAGCTTGCCGTTGAGCTCAGGAAGAACCTTACCGATGGTCTTTGCGGCACCGGTCGACGAAGGAACGATGTTGATGCCAGCAGCGCGTGCGCGACGAAGGTCGCTGTGAGGGCCATCCTGCAGGTTCTGGTCAGCGGTGTACGCGTGAACAGTGGTCATGAGTCCGGTAATGATGCCGAACTCCTTGTCGAACACCTGCACAAGAGGTGCGAGGCAGTTCGTGGTGCACGAAGCGTTCGAGATGATGTGATCAACAGCTGCGTCGTACTTCTCGTTGTTGACACCCATTACGAAGGTGGGGATGTCGTTGCCCGTGGGAGGAGCAGAGATGAGAACCTTCTTGGCGCCAGCATCGATGTGCTTCTGAGCGTTTGCGCGGTCAGTGAAACGACCGGTCGATTCGATAACGATGTCGACGCCGAGCTTGCCCCATCCGAGGTCTGCGGGGTCGCGTTCTGCGAGAACCTTGATCTTTTTTCCGTCGACAATGATGTTCTCTGCGTCGTAGGTCACGTCAGCGTCGAGGCGACCGGTAACCGAGTCGTACTTGAGCAGGTGTGCGAGAACCTTGGTGTCGGTGAGGTCGTTGACAGCAACGATCTCGATGTTTGCGCCCTGTGCGAGGGCGGCACGGAAGTAGTTTCGGCCAATACGACCAAAACCGTTGATACCAACTTTGACAGTCACTTCGTCTCCAAGTGAGGGTTAGGGCACGTCTCGTGCCTGTGTGGTGGTGCGGGTGGTTTGTGGGGTGTTCCAGCGAGAGAAAACGGGTGTCCTAAATACCTAGGACACCCGTCGTCAACTACCTAAGAGAATAGCAGGACACCGGCAGTTCCGGCGCGTGCAGCGTCGAAACGCGCCGCAACATCATCCCAGTTAATGATGTTCCAGAATGCCTTGACGTAGTCGCCCTTGACGTTCTTGTAATCGAGGTAGAACGCGTGTTCCCACATGTCGAGCATGAGTAGAGGGACGGTAGCGACGGGAACGTTGCCCTGCTGGTCGTAGAGCTGCTCGATGATCAGGCGCGAGCCAACTGCGTCCCATGCCAAGAATGCCCAGCCAGAGCCCTGCAAGCCGAGCGAAGCTGCGTTGAAGTGCGCCTGGAACTTTTCGAACGAGCCGAAGAACTCGTCGATAGCTGCTGCAAGTTCACCCGCGGGGCGGCCCTGGCTGTTGGGGCTCAGGTTCTTCCAGAAAATGCTGTGGTTGGTGTGACCGCCAAGGTGGAACGCGAGGTCTTTCTGCAGGCGGTTGATGTTCGCGAAGTCACCCGAGTCGCGAACTTCTGCGAGCTTCTCGATGGCTGCATTTGCGCCAGCAACGTACGCAGCGTGGTGCTTGCTGTGGTGAAGCTCCATGATGGTTGCGCTGATATGCGGCTCGAGAGCTGCGTAATCGTAAGTGAGTTCGGGCAATACGTAGTTAGTCATGGTGTGCTCCCTAATCGGTTGTGAGTGGTCTTAGTCGACGTCGATATCGTCTGGCAGGTTGGCATCCGTTCCCGGAATACCCTTATCGGCGGCTACCTTGTCTGCTAACGCAAGGAGGCGTCGAATTCTTCCGGCGACGGCGTCTTTTGTCATCGGCGGAGTGGCGTGGTGACCCAGCTCGTCGAGGCTTGCATCGCGGTGATCGAGACGCAACTTGCCGGCGTAAGCCAAGTGGTCAGGGATGTCTTCCCCGAGAATTTCAAGAGCGCGCTCGACACGAGCACAAGCGGCGACGGCTGCCTGAGCTGAACGTCGAAGGTTGGCGTCGTCGAAGTTGACGAGACGATTGGCCGTGGCGCGAACTTCACGACGCTGACGCATTTCTTCCCACGCAGAAACCGTGGTGGTCGCACCCATCAAGGTGAGCATGCGACCTATGGCGTCATCTTCACGGATGACGACTCGATGTGCGCCACGAACCTCACGTGCCTTTGACGATATACCTAAGCGCGATGCAGCACCAACAAGGGCCATAGCTGCCTCATTAGTCGGGCAAAGAATTTCGAGTGAAGCCGAGCGGCCCGGGTCTGTCACAAGGCCGGAGGCAAGAAAGGCTCCGCGCCAAATGGCGGTGAGGTCTTCGAGGTTTCCGGTGGTGAGCTTGTTCGGAAGTCCACGAATCGGGCGGCGACGAGCATCGAGCAATCCGGTCTGGCGAGCGAGGGTCTCCCCTGACTCAATGACGCGCACTAAGTAAGTTGGTTCGGTGTGAGGGTTGGGAGCCGGCGCTACTCGACCTTCGCTGCGAACGCCGTACAACTCTGCAATGTCTTTGCGAATCTTTTTGGCCAGATCAACAGTGTGGACTTCAGCCTCAACGGCGATACGGCCAGAAATGGTGTGCAAGCCGCCTGCGAAGCGCAGAAGAGAAGCGAGTTCCGCTTGGCGAACCGTAGTTTTTGCTGCAACAACAGCAGTTAACTCGGACTTGGCTTGCGACGTCAGACTCACTAATAACCCCTCTAAAAATGCTCCCTCTACACTCTCACATCCCGGGAGTGTCGCGAAACGCAAAAACCTATTATTACTCGCGTCCGAGATAGGTGTGTTTGATGGGAAGTTCTTACTTCTGATGTGCTGTGAGTCTTTTTGATATCTTATTGAGTATTTTT
>JBDKLU010000050.1:0-2506 GCA_039795475.1 Actinomycetota bacterium
CCCACGACATGCTGGCGGGCTTGCGGGTGATGTTGGCTGCGCTCACAACTGCTTGCTCGCGCCACGAACCTGAGTCGATCCAGCCGAGAACCTCATCGCCAGCGGATACGGCAGAGCCGTCTGCGTAAACGGCACCTGGACCAACGCTGGCGACAACACCGGCGAAGTCACTGCCGACCACGCGAGGAAACTCAACCGGCATTGGAATGAAACCCGAGCGGAGCTTGTAATCAAACGGGTTCAGACCTGCTGCCTTCACGTCGACCGTGACCTGACCTTCGCCAGCAACAGCCAACTCAACGGTGGCGAACTCAAGAACATCAATCGAGCCGAACTCGTTGTATTGAACTGCGTGGGGCATTAGTTTCCTTCTGCTTCTTCTACGAGCCAGCCCTCGATGGTGCCCGAGTTCTCAAACTCCGCAGTGTTCACCACGCGACGAGCGTCATCCAGAAGGTTGCTGAACTCCGTGTTCAGAAAAGCAGTGATCAGGGCCTGCGACTGCTCGAGCGACTGCTCATTTGCGCCAAGCACGAGGATGTTGGCATCAGCGTGCTCGCGAGCATCCGTGACTGCTGACACGCTCACACCAGCTACGGCACGACCGCCGCGGACCTTGTTCGCCACGATCGTCTCGGAGGAACCGGAACCACCTACGATGACGCCCTTCGACATGATCGTGTTGTCTTCGTCTTGAACAACTGCGTGGCCGACACGAATTGAGTAAACGGGGTAGTCGTCTTCGTGGTCGTACTCAGCTGCACCATGCCAGCGCACCTGGTAACCGGCTTCCGCGAGCCAGGCCTCAAGCGTGCGAGCACGCTCATAACCGAGGTAGTCAGCACCGAGATGAACGAGCATGAGGACTCCTAATGTGTCGAATGGAGTTAGAGCTGCCAGTGGTTCTTGTTGATGTTCGCAGGGTCTTTCGCTAGGTAGCGAACGAAACGGCCGTCGGCATCCCACTTGGCAATGATGTCTTGCAGTTTGGCGAAGTTCTTGTCGCTCATGAAGCGCAGCTGGCGGTTCGTGAAGTCACTGTCACCCAAGTACTGACCAACGGTCACGGGCTGAGCGAACTCCATCGCGCCGTTCAGGTAAGCGCGGTTGCGAGCATCGTTGGCGGCATCGTTGTACACGAAGTACGAAGCGACATATGCCGGAGTTTGCATATCAAGTGCCATGTCGGGCAGCGGACGCATCAAGCCGTTACCGAACCAGATGGCAAAGGCTTCTGGCTCCTCTTCGGGAATGTCAGCAAAGAGCGGGCGAATGCGCTCGACGACCTCTTTCGGGTCACCATCAACCCAAATGTTGTCGGTGTACCAGCGGTGGTCTTCGGGGTTCATGCGGATCTGGTCTTCGCGGCGTTCTGCCAGCGAGGTTGCCTCGTTGGGCTCGTTGACCAGTGCGCGCGAGATAGCCGGGCACTGCTGGAACGGAGCCAGTGCCTCATCGGCGGCTTCCTTCGAGTCAACGAGTGCGAGACCGGTGACAGCCAGCACGCGTTTGCGGGGCTCACCGTTCATGCTCGGCGGGGTCAAGCTGACACAAACGATTTCGACGTCAGGGCCAATGAGATTCTTGTCGGCGTGGTACATCCACTCCATGACCTCGTTGAAGTCAGCCATGTCGTAGATCTGCACGTTGTGACCGACATAGCCGAAGCGCGGGCGGGTCTTCAGGTAGAACTTGACGACGATGCCGGGGAACGAGGGGCCAGCACCACGTGCGGCCCAGTACAAGTCGCTGTTTTCATCGGCGGATGCATGGACGAGCTCGCCCTCGGCGGTGACGACGTCAACACCGACGACCGATTCAGCGGCCCAGCCCCAGCCGCGCTGGCACCAACCCTGGCCGCCCTGAAGCAAGAAGCCACCGACGCCAACGGGTGGGCAGTGACCGCCGTTGAAGAATCGGCCACGCTCGGCAAGGAACGGGTCGAGAACGTTTCCGCCCTGAATGGCCGGCTCGGCCCAGGCGATGCCCGTTGCTTCGTCGTATCCGGCGTTGTGCAGGTGCTCGAGGTCGATCAAAAGGGTGTCGTTTTGAATGGACCATGCCGCCCAGGAGTGACCGCCAGAACGAACGGTGACTGCGAGGTTATTGGCCTTGGCCCACTTGACACCGGCAACGACATCGTCGACGTCTGCCGCACGAAGAACCGCGCTGGGCAGACGGTCAGTGGGGCGACGCTTGTTGAACGCACGCGAAAACGCTTCTTCCACGTAATTGTCGTCACCTGGAACGAAAAACTTGCCTTTAAAGGTGCTCATCCGAGAACCGATCCTCCTCCATCAACAACCAGGTTGATCCCGGTAATCCACGAGGCTTCGTCTGAAGCCAAGAAAAGTGCCGCGTTGACAATGTCTTCGGGCTGACCCACGCGTCCGAGTGGGATGCGCGCGATGTTGTCTTTGAACGGCTGGGGGCCACCCTCAACCAACCACGCGGTCGACGGGGTGACGGTGAATCCGGGGCTCACACACACCACGCGAATCTTGTG
>JBDKLU010000051.1:0-19232 GCA_039795475.1 Actinomycetota bacterium
TCTTCTTCGAGACCCTTGCTCTCACCGTCGATGATGCGGCGAGCAAGTCGCTCGCCCAGAGGAAGAGCGGCAAGTTCGGCAGCGCGCTGGTCTTTTAGGGCTGCTGAGTCGACACCGGCAAACAAATCGAGCATGGTCGAAAGCGGGTCATAGGTGAGATTGCCTTCGGCGTCGTATTCGCGGCGGTCCCAGACGAGGTCGAGTGCCACCTTGCGCTGGTCTTCTGGAACGCTCGCTAGCGGCACAATCTTGGCGGCATCCACAATCGCGGAGTCAAGGCCTGCCTCAACAGCCTCGTGCAAGAACACCGAATTGAGTACAACGCGAGCTGCCGGGTTCAGACCGAAAGAAACGTTGGAGACACCGAGTGTGGTGTGAATGCCGGGGTACTTGGTCGTGATCTGTCGAATCGCGTCGATCGTCTCGATGGCGTCCCGACGAGTTTCTTCTTGCCCGGTAGCAATCGGGAAGGTCAGGGCGTCGACGATGATGTCGGTGACGCGCATCCCCCAGTTGTCGACGAGGTTGTCGACCAGTCGGCTGGCGATGCGCACCTTGCCTTCAGCTGTGCGGGCCTGACCCTCTTCGTCGATGGTTAGCGCGATGACCGCAGCGCCGTGTTCTTTGACCAGGGGCATGATTTTGCCGAAGCGCGAAGTCGGGCCGTCGCCATCTTCGAAGTTCACCGAGTTGACCACCGGTCGACCGCCGATGAGTTCCATGCCCGCCTGAATGACGGCGGGTTCGGTCGAGTCAATAACAAGGGGAAGTGTGGATGCACTCGCAAAGCGCGACACAATCTCGCGCACATCGTCGACGCCATCGCGGCCGACGTAGTCGACACAGACGTCGAGCAGGTGAGCACCCGAACGAATCTGGTTCTTCGCGATATCAACGCAGTCATCCCAGCGCTGCTCGAGCATCGCTTCGCGGAACGCCTTTGAGCCGTTCGCGTTGGTTCGCTCACCGATGGCGAGGTACGAAGCATCCTGCTTGAACGGAACGTGCTGGTAGAGACTTGCGACACCGGGGTCGATTTCGACCTCACGCTGGTTGAGCCCCCCAAGCTGGTCGAGCTTGTCGAGACCACCAGCGGGGTGGAGGCGCTCAACCACAGCGCGCATGTGCGCAGGTGTTGTGCCACAGCATCCGCCGACGAGAGAAAGCCCGAACTCTCGCACGAACTGCTCATGCGCACCAGCAAGCTGTTCGGGAGTGAGCGGATAGCTCGCACCGGTAGCGGTCAGCACGGGCAAGCCAGCGTTCGGCATACACATCACCGGAATCTGCGAGTGCTTCGACAGGTATCGAAGGTGCTCGCTCATCTCGGTCGGCCCGGTGGCGCAGTTCAGACCAATCATGTCGATGCCGAGCGGTTCGAGTGCGGTGAGTGCCGCGCCAATCTCACTGCCCATGAGCATGGTTCCGGTTAGCTCGACGGTGATCTCAACAAAGATCGGCAAACGGATGCCCGTGCTTTCGATTGCTTGCTTGCATCCGTTGACTGCTGCCTTGGTTTGCAAAAGGTCTTGCGATGTCTCGATCAGGAAAGCATCGGTGCCGCCCTTGATCAGACCAACGGCCTGCTCGGCGAAAGTGGCCTTGAGGTGCGCATAAGTCGTGTGACCGAGGCTCGGAAGCTTGGTACCGGGGCCCATCGACCCGAGCACCCAACGCATGCGACCGTCACGCGCCTCGAATGCCTCGACAGCATCGCGAGCCAGCTGCGAGCCAGCCTGAGCGAGCTCTTCGATGCGGTCTTCGATGTTGTAGTCGGAGAGGTTCGACCAGTTCGCGCCAAAGGTGTTTGTCTCGATGGCGTCGATGCCCGTCTCGAGATAAGCGTTGTGGATGCTCGTGATGATGTCAGGGCGAGTGACGTTCAGAATCTCGTTACAGCCCTCGAGCTGCTGATAGTCATCAAGCGTCGGGTTGAAATCCTGAAGCTGCGTGCCCATTGCACCGTCGCCAATGACCACTCGCTGGGCGAGGGCATCCATGAGTGCCTGCGAGCGTGCGGGCATGGTGGGGTGCGGGGCGGTCATTACTCAATCTTAACTTCCCCGGAGCCGCTCCCATGTTGCAGGAGTATTCTGCGCACTATGAAGACATCAACGCTTAAGGGAGTCCGTCGGGCGACAGTTATCGCCACCATCGTTGCGTTCGCGCTTTCGGCGGCCATCGGAATTTACGCTCTGCTCGCCGGCGACATGAACGAAACGGTGAGCCGCGTCCTCGGAACAACCGCCGTGGTCGGAGCGGTGAGCGTGAGCATCCTGTGCCACTTGGCTATCGTCGGCCGAGCCATTCGCGTGGTCGGTTTTGTCGGTATCGCAGCCAGCCTCGTGGCCTTCGTGGTCGCGATGGTCATGATCTGGACCACGTGGGGTGAAAACTGGGATGCCCAAGGGCAGTGGGGCAAGGCTCTTGCCGTCTCGGCACTTCTCGCCGGGTTCCTCGCGCAGGCGAACTTGCTGCTTCTGCTTTCTTCGCGACAGAATCGAATCATTCAGATCACACTGCGCACCACTTTTATCGTGATGTCTTTCGTTTACGTGCTTGTGGTTCTGTTACTTGTCACTGATGGCAAGATCGCCGAAGGCTGGAATGAGGCTTACGGTCGCATGGTCGGCGTCTTTGCCATTTTGGATGCCCTCGGCACTGTTCTCTCCCCCGTGCTCGGACTCGTGCTCAAGAGCAAAGAGCCCCTCGCCGATGGTGGCGAGACTGTGTCCGTGCACCTGAGTGCCGAGCAGGTGGCGAGCTTGCGTGCAGCTCACCCAACCAAATCGCTCGAGCAGGCACTGCTCGACCAGGTTGGGAAATAAGCCCGAGAGTTAAATCAGAAAAGCCCCCGTCTGCGGTCGGGGGCTTTTCCTTTGCACACACAACTAGCTGTTGATGACCTGAGGAACTCCGAGTGCCTTGAGACCTTCAACACCGAACTCGAGACCGTAACCGGACTGCTTTGCGCCACCGAAGGGAACCATCGGGTGAACTCCACCGTGCGAGTTGATCCAGACGGTACCGGCTTCGAGACGGTCAGCAACCTCGCGGGCCTTGGTCTTGTCTGCCGACCAGACTGATGCACCGAGTCCGACGTCGACGGCGTTTGCCATCTCGATTGCCTCGTCGATGTTCGAGTAGGTCACGATCGGCAGAGCCGGTCCGAACTGCTCGAACTGAACGAGTGCGTTGTCGTTCTTGAGGCCAGAAACGATGGTGGTGGGGTAGAAGTAGCCCTTCTGGCTGGCATCGGGGTTTCCGCCGAGCTCAACCTTTCCACCACCGGCCTTAGCCTTCTCAACGAGGTCAGCAACAATGTCGTACTGCTTCTTGTTCTGCAGCGGTCCGAGCACGTTGTTCTCGTCGGTGCCTTCACCCATAGGCATTGCTGCCGCAACTGCGACGAGCGCCTTGGTTACTTCGTCAGCAATCGACTCGTGAACGTAGAGACGCTTGAGGGCAGCACAGGTCTGGCCGGTGTTGAGGAATGCACCCCAGAAGAGACCCTCGGCGATTGCAGCCGGGTCAACATCAGGAAGAACGATTCCCGCGTCGTTTCCACCGAGCTCGAGGGTCAGGCGCTTGACGGTGTCAGCCGAGCTCTTGATGATGGCCTTACCGGTCGCGGTCGAACCGGTGAACATGACCTTGCCGATTGCGGGGTCGGTGGTCAGTGCGGCACCAACTTCGCGACCACCCGAAACGACGCTGAGCACGCCGGCGGGAAGAACGGTATTCATGATTGCGACGAGTGCGCTAACGATGAGCGGGGTGAACTCCGAAGGCTTGACGACGACGGTGTTGCCCATGCGCAGTGCTGGAGCAACCTGCCAGATGGTGATCATTGCCGGCCAGTTCCACGGACCGATTGCGGCAACCACACCGATTGGCTTGTAGGTGAGTTCGGAGCGACCCGACTCGTCATCCTTGATGACCTCGTTCTCGAGGGGAGTCGATGCTGCAACGCGAAGCCATGCTTCAGCGCCACCGATTTCAAAGCGTGCGTTGGGGCCGTTCAGCGGCTTGCCCTGCTCGCGGGTAAGCAGCTGAGCAAGAGCCTCAGCGTTCTCGGCGATAGCGTCGGCTGCCTTCATCATCAGCTCGCTACGCTTCTCGTGGCCGAGTGCGGCCCACGACTTCTGCGCGGCCTTCGCGGCGGCAACTGCCTTGTTGAGGTCGTCAATGTTGTGCTCGGCAACTTTGGCAACGAGTTCGCCGGTGGCGGGGTTAAGAATGTCGCGCGATGCGCCGGTCGGGGCGATGGTCGCGAGCAAGCTCTCGAGAGTGTGCATGGGTGGGTCTCCTCATTGAGTCAGTGTGAATCAACGATAACCCTCAGCGCCGTCGACGACTACCGAAAATTCGCGCACAGCGCTTGCTTAATAGCGAACTAGCGGAAGGCCTATTTCAGGTGTTCGGCGAAGAAGTTCTCGATGCGCATCCACGCATCTTTGGCTTCTTCTGGATACGGCTTGAAGCCGACGACTTTTTGCATGAACGGTCGCATGTCCAGCGGACCGGCAGCTCCCGGGTTCATGAACGCGTGGTTTGCGTTGGGGTATTCCTTGATGTCGTGAGGAATGCCTGCCGCGGTCAGGGCGACTTCCATCTTCTGTGCGGCTTTGCGCAGCGAGCGATCACGACCGCCGTATGAACCCACGATGGGGCATGCGCCCTCGAGAACAGCATCCAGGTATTTCGGCATCATGCCGTAGTTGACGGCGGATGCCCCGTAGCCGTGGTTCGCCAGCTGTAAGGCGAAGCCTCCGCCCATGCAGAACCCGATAACGCCAACTTTGCCCGTGCAGTCGGAGCGCGCAATGAGAAATTGCTTGGCGGCTTCGACATCATCGAAAGCCTGACCTCGCCCCTCGGTGAGAGCCCGGAACGTCGCGTTGAGACACTTTCGCATTCCACCACGGCTGTACAGATTGGGCATGAGAACCACGTACCCGGCAGATGTGAGCCGCTCAATCTGAGCCCGCATGTTTTCTTCAATGCCGAAGACTTCATGCACCATAACTGCGGCTGGCCACGGGCCTTTCCCTTCCGGAATCCCGAGCACCCCTACGAGAGCCCCATCCGCCGTTGGGATGCTGACATCGCTCAAGGTCGCGGCCATAATCTAAAGTCCGTTCGAAGCGTTCGTGAGAGTGGCGATCTCGTCGGCAGCGAGCTGCAGACGAGCGCCCGCCATGAGATCGGGCAGTTGACTCGCCACGCGAGCACTCGCGATCGGAGCATCCACGTGCGGTCGGGTGAGCAACCAAGCCAGAGCAACGGATGCGCTGCTCACGCCGTGTCCGTCGGCAATGTTCGCAACCGCGGCCAACACCTCCCGCGCTTGAGGGTTGTCGTAACTGGAGATTCCGGCTTTTCTAACGGCTTGAGAAATCTGATCGGCGTTCGCGTATTTGCCCGTGAGGTAGCCCGAGGCAAGGGAGTAGTAGCTCGCGACGCTCAAGCCATGCATTTCGACGACCGGCGCCATATCTGTTTCATACTCTTTGCGGAACACGAGGTTGTAGTGCGGTTGGAACAGGATGGGCGTGGCGAATCCTTGTGACTCGCAGCACGCCATGAACTCTTCGAGACGAGCACCCGTGTAGTTCGAAAGCGCAATGTGTCGCACTTTGCCCTCGATGACAAGTTGATTGAACGCGGCCGCTGACTCTTCTACCGGCACCGTCGGGTCGTCATAGTGCGCGTAGTAAACATCGATGTAGTCGGTTTGAAGGCGACGGAGAGATGCCTCGACTCCGCCTGCGATCGACGCAGCGCTGAGGCCTTTGTTCGGTGCGAGTCGGCTTACCTTGGTGGCGATGACGACATCGTCACGATTGCCGCGGGTGCGCATCCAGTCACCAATGATCTGCTCAGACTCGCCCCCGACATTGCCTGGCTTCCACTGCGCGTAACCATCTGCCGTGTCGATGAAGTTGCCTCCGTCGGCGACGAATGCATCGAGCACAGCTTCTGATTCAGCCGCGTCGGCAGTCCAACCAAACGTGTTTCCACCCAGACACAACGGAAAGACCGTGAGGTCGGAGGAACCGAGAGCGCGTTTTGTCATAGACACACACTACGACTGACGTTCAGAAAACATGGAGCCAATTCTCATACCCTCGTTGAAACACACCTTCACCACAACGAAAGGGACACCGTGGGTTTCTTGGATCGTCTGTTTGGAACCAATGCCGACCGAGAGTACGAAGAAACAGTGGCTCAGGTTAAGCGCCAATCAGCCGAGCGGAACGCCAACATGAGTGAAGACGAACGCGCCATCGCCCGTTACCGATACTTGCTTCAAACTGCCCCTCCCGAGGCCATTGAACAAGTTCACTCCGAAGCTTTCGCTGCGTTAACTCCCGAGCAACGCCAGCAGGTATTTGAAGCGCTCAAGCGCAATGCGCCCACTGGTGACGCGCCCCGCTCGGCAGACCCCGAATCGCTGGCCGTGAGTGCAACACGATCTGAAATGCGCCAGCCGGGAACCCTCGAACGCGCTTTCAGTGGTGGACCAGGAATGGCTGGGCTCGGAGGCGGATTCGGTTCCATGTTTACCGGTTCACTTCTGGGCAATATCGCCGGATTCTTCATTGCTTCATCGCTCATGAACGCCTTCCTGCCTGACTTCGGCGCGGGATCTGAACCCGCCGCAGAAGCAGATGCAGGTATGGATGCTGGCGCAGACCCGAGCATGAACGAAGCCGGATCAATCGATGCTGCAGGATTTGATGGCGGAATGGGCGACGTCTTTGGTGGCGATTTCGGTGGCGATTTCGGAGACTTCGGGTTTTAGCCCCTACAAACGCTCGCATACCCGTGCGACACTAAAGGCATGGATAGTTCAGTTACCAGCCCCGAATGGCTCGCCGCGTTCATGCCCGTCATCGTCATCCTTGGCATTTGGTCTGCCATCTGGAAGGGCATCGCTCTCTACAAGGCCGGCGGAAATAAGAGCATCCCGTGGTTCGTAGTTCTCTTTCTGGTGAACACGCTCGGCATTCTCGAGATCTTCTACATCTTCGTGTTCAGTAAGGGTTCGAAGAACTCGAATAAGTAGGCCCGAAGCCTAGGGCGCGAAAAGCCACAGAATCGGCAACAGGGTCATCGCCAGCGTTGCGATACCCAAAAGCAGCTTCGACCACCACGGGCTGACCCATTTGCCCAGCAGTTTGCTGTCTCGAGCGAGCCACCAAATCACGGCCATTAAGAACGGTGCTGTGAGTCCGTTGGTGACTGCGGCCAGAACAAGGAACTGGATGGGGTTGACCCCGACCAGGTTCAAAATGAGACCGACCAAAATCGACGCCAGAATAATCGCGTAAAACGCCTTCGCCTGGGTGGGCTTCTTTTCGAGGCTTTCATTCCAGCCGAAGGTTTCAGCCATTGCGTACGAGGTTGCACCGGCAAGGACGGGAACACTAAGCAAACCGGTGCCCACGATTCCGATCAAGAAGAGCAAGCTCGCGTACTGTCCAGCGATCGGTGTCAGCGCCTCGGCAGCTTGCTCGGCGGTGTCGATGTTGGTGATGCCGTGCGCATTGAGTGTGGCCGCGGCAGTGATCATGATGGAGCTCGCGACGAACACGGTGGTGAACATCCCGGCGCCAACGTCGCCGCGCATTGCTCGAATGTGGGCCCGGCTCGGAGTCTTGTCACCGGATGCCTCGATGTCCTCAACCTCTTCGGCCGCCTGCCAAAAGAACAGGTAGGGCGAGATAGTGGTGCCGGCGAGCGCAATCAGTAAAGCGATGTCTGCCTTGGCCCAATCGAAGTGCGGCACAAATGCGCCGATTGCGACCTGGCCCCAGTTGACGTTGACGACGAACATCACGGCAACGTAGGCCAAGAGCGAGATGCACAGCCAGCGCAAGAACTTTGCGTAGCGGTGGTACGGAATGAAAATCTCGAGGAGGGCAATCACAACAGCCGCAATGATGACGCCGACCATGTGCGGAATCGGCACGAGCAAATTGATGGACGCCGCAATCGAACCCAAGTCGGCGGCGATGTTCACGGTGTTGGCAATCGCAACCAAGATGACGCAAATGTAGAGAACGGGCCTAGGTAAACGCTGCTTGATGAGCCCTGCCAGACCCGTGCCGGTCGCGATTGCCAGGCGCGCGCACGCCTCTTGAACGGCGAACGCGAGCGGGAGCAAAAAGACTGCTCCCCAAAGAAGTCGGTAACCGGTGGCTGCACCCACCTGCGAGTAGGTGGCAATGCCCGACGGGTCATCATCAGCTGCACCCGTAACAATGCCCGGACCGAGGCGGGAGAAATACCCCTTGCCCCGCAGGCGCTCGCGAGAAGGATGGTGAGCCATAAAGCTAGATTAGAGCCATGACTTCTACTCGCACCCGCTGGATCGGCCTCGTCTTCATCAGCCTCGCTGTTTCGCTCATCATCGTTGACTCCACCATCGTCAACGTCGCCATCCCGTCGATCATCGACGACCTCGGCCTGACCAGCACCCAAGTGCAGTGGGTTCAAGAGTCATACACGCTCGTCTTCGCCGCGCTGCTCCTCGTGTTTGGCACCTTGGCCGACAAGTTCGGCCGCCGCCGCATCATGGTGATCGGTATGGCCCTGTTCGGCGTCTCATCGATTGCCGCAGCACTCGTGACCACCCCTGACCTGCTCATCGGAGCTCGTGTGATTCAGGGGCTCGGTGGAGCCATGGTTCTGCCCACCACTCTTTCGCTGGTCAATGCGACTTTCCGCGGCAAAGAGCGCGGCATCGCGTTCGCCATCTGGGGCTCGACGATCGGTGGAATGGTTGCCGTGGGTCCGCTTCTTGGCGGATGGCTCACCACTGACTTCTCATGGCGCTGGGCATTCGGCATCAACATCCCGCTAAGCATCATCATCATTATCGGTACGTACATGACCGTGCAGGAGTCGCGCGAGCCGAACGCTCGCCGCATCGACTGGGCAGGAGCGGTTCTCTCGGTCGTCGCCCTGACCGCACTCGTATTCGGACTCATCGAAGGCCGAACCTACGGCTGGTGGACGGTCAACAAGCCGTTCACGATTGGTGACTTCACCTGGGATTCAGGTCTGTCGATCATTCCCATCTGCTTCGCCATCTTTATCGTGACAACCGTCACGTTCATCCTGCACGGCTTGAGCCGTCAGAAGCGTGGCAAGTCAACGCTCATCGCATTCAACCTTTTCTCGATCAGCTCGTTCACCAACGGCAACATCGCCGCGATGATCATCAGCATGGGTGAATTCGGCATCATCCTGTCGCTGCCACTGTGGTTGCAGTTTGTTGTTGGGTACGACGCACTTCAGACCGGTTTCGTCATCCTCGCGCTGGCAATCGGAGCCTTCGTCGCCAGCGGCCTCGCCGGTGGTTTGAGCGGGCGCGTTGCGCCCGTGCGCATGGTTCAGCTGGGCATCCTGCTTGAAATCATCGGTGTCGCTGGAGTCGGTTTCGGTATCTCAGCAACCGGTGACTGGTGGTCAGTTGTTCCATGGCTGTTCGTATACGGCATGGGTGTTGGTCTGGCGACAGCCCAACTGACGAACGTTATTTTGAAGGATGTTCCTGTCGAAGAATCTGGTCAGGCCTCCGGTACGCAGAGCACCTCGCGCCAGCTTGGCTCGGCGCTTGGCATCGCCGTGCTCGGAACGATTCTGTTCAGCTTCACCGCGAGCCTACTCACCACATCGCTCAACGACATGAAGCTGCCAGAAGCTGAAGTAACCAAGATTGTTAACGCCGTCGTCGACAGTTCAGGTGCAGTCATTCCCGAGCTCGAGAAATCACCGGCAACGAAGCCAATCGCCGAAGAAGCAAAGGTCGCCTTCTCGGACGCGACTCGTTATGGCGCTTACTCGGCTGCTGGTTTCTTGGCCTTGGGCTTCTTGTCGACGCTCTCCTTGGGTGGGAAGCGTCGCGAAGAGTCGGCAAAGTAAGCACGAGCTTCATCCTGTCGGTCTTGCTCGACACCGGTCGCAATCTCCGCGCGTAGGTGCTGAGGGCCGTATCCGAATGCGTCGACCAGATCTTGCGCGTGCGGACGCAAACGCGCGATGAGACGATCGACGTACGCGGTGACCGCCTGAGCCCGCTGTGCTGAAAGGCGACCGTGGATGAGGTACCAAGCCATCGACTTTTCAATGAGTCCCAGACCGAACAGGTCGCGCACCCAGGTGAGCACCTGCTTGGTGTCTGCATCCTGAACCTTTTCGAGACCGCTGGTGAACGCTTCCCACTGAAGGAGCTCGGCGTGCGCCATGGCTGCTTCGATGAGCGCACTCTGTCGTTCGTTGAAGGCCTTCTCACCCTTGCCCGCTTTATTGGCGCCATTGAGCTCCGTTGCGAGCTGGGCGATCATCGTTTCAACGCGCTCAGTGAGCAACTCGTGCTGAGTCGAAGGGTCACGTAATGCCGCAACCGCCCTGGCGGTCGATCCGCGGTCAATCACGTTCTGGCCCAAACGACGCAGACCGCTATTGCTCAGGGTGCGATCGGCAGCTTGGCCGAGAGCAAACTTCGCCAGGTCTGCAGGTGAAGCCTTCTTAAACTTCTTACCGAAGTCGGCGAGAAGGCGCTTGGCGACCAGTTGAAGCAGCACATTGTTGTCGCCCTCGAAGGTGACGTAGATGTCGAGGTCCTGACGAAGACCGACGAGACGGTTTTCTGCCAGGAAGCCCTGGCCGCCACAAGCCTCGCGCGCCTCTTGAAGGGTGTCGAGTGCGAACCACGTTGAGAGCGGCTTGAGTGCGGCAGCGAGTGTTTCGAGATCTTGGCGCGACTCATCCGTGTCTTCAGCACCGCTGAATACGTCATCGAACTTGCGGAGCAAAACGTCGTGCGCGAAGTTCTGAGCGTATGTGGTCGCAATTCGAGGGATGAGACGACGCTGGTGACGCTGGTAATCGAGCAGCACAGTCTCGGCACCTGTGTGGTCGGCGAACTGTCGACGCTGGTTGCCGTAGGTGACGGCGATCTGAAGCGCCATCTTTGCTGCGTTCGTTGCAGCACCATCGAGCGAAACACGACCCTGCACGAGGGTTCCGAGCATGGTGAAGAAGCGGCGACCAGGGCTAGCAATGGGTGACGAATACGTTCCGTCGGGAGCAACATCGCCATAACGATTCAGAAGGTTGGTGCGAGGAACACGCACCTGCGTAAAGTGCAGACGACCATTGTCGATGCCATTCAGGCCTCCCTTGAGTCCGTCGTCGTCACCACCAATGCCGGGGTAGAAGTTTCCGTTCTCATCACGGATCGGAACGTAGAACGCGTGCACGCCGTGGTCGACGTCGTTCGTGATGAGCTGAGCAAAAACCGTTGCGGCGCGGCCGTGCAGAGCAGCATTGCCAAGGTAGTCCTTCCACGCGCCGCGGAACGGGGTGTGGATCACGAACTCCTGTGTGGCCGGGTCGTATGTCGCGGTCGTTCCCAGCGACGAGACATCCGATCCGTGGCCTGTTTCGGTCATCGCGTAAATGCCGGGCACTTTGAGGCTCATGGCATCGGGCAGGAAAGTCTTGTGATGGTACTCGGTGCCGAGGTGCAAGATCGCCGAGGTGAACAGACCCCACTGCACGCCCGACTTGATCTGAAGTGATGGGTCTGCGGCAACAAGCTCTTCAAACGCGGCGAGCATTCCGCCGTGGTCATCAAGTCCGCCATACAACTTCGGATACGCACGGTGCACCTGACCGTTCTTGACGAGCAAGCCAAGCTGACCAAGCACGCGAGCGCGGTGGTCTTCTTTACTCAGTCCCGGGATGCTCTGGTACTCCGGTGTTCCGGCGAGCGCACGCGAGGCAAGGCGAACATCCGGCCAGTGGCCGAGCAGGTAGTGCGAAAGCCACTCGCGGTCGACGCGAGGGTCAGTGCCAATGAGTTCGAGTTCGTCGTCGTTGAGGTGAGAATCGTTCATCGTGGAATTACCTTTCCTGACTCCACCATAGGCTTGAAGAATGCTTTCAGTCATCCTCGGTGTGAGCGGCGCCCTCGTCTATGGCGTTTCCGACTTCTTCGGAGGCATGGGTTCGCGTCATCTTGGTGCCCTTCGACTCACCTGGTTGTCAGTGATTGCAGGACTCATCACAATTTTCGTGACTTTCCAACTCGCGGACGGCATCTGGTCGGCGATTACATGGCAGTCGATGATGTGGGGCGGACTCTCAGGAATCTGCGGTTCGTTCGCGATTATGTTCCTCTACGCCTCGCTCGCCATCGGGCCGATGAGCATCGTCTCACCACTCGGCGCTGTGATTGCCGCAATCGTGCCGGTCATCTGGGACATCATCAACGGTCGACTTCTCGGTCCCGTTGCATACGTGGCCATTGTGGTTGCACTCGTGGCCGTCGTCATGGTCGGTTTTGTCAAAAGCGAGGGTGCGCTCAAGCTCAACCCCCGAGGCATTCTGTTTGCCGCGCTCGCCGGAATCGGTATTGGTGGCTACCTCATCTGCATGAGCCAGACTCCTGCCAACTCCGGTTTCGAACCCTTCCTGGCAAACCGTGTGGTGGCTTTCACCGTGCTGACGATCGCCATGTTAATCACATGGATGATCAAACTCGCCCGTTCCCGCGGAATCGGTCACGACGGCGAACCGCGCGCGGATGTCGTCGTGGGCGAAAGAGGCGAAGTCAACTGGAAGTACGGACTCATCTTCGCCGTGCTCTGCGGTGTGCTCGACACTGGCGCTAACGTGATCATTCTTGAGGGCATCCGCTTTGGAAGCCTCAGCGTGATGGGCGTGCTTGCCTCGCTCTACCCGGCAGGAACGATTGCCCTCGCCGCGATTGTTCTCAAGGAACGAATCGCACTCATTCAGTGGATTGGCATGGTTTTGGCTTTAGCAGCCATCGCCATGCTCTCCCTCGCTTAAAAGCTGATTGAGCTTGTCGAAATCACGGCCTCGATGGACCTGATTTCGACAAGCTCAATCAGCTAATAGCTACTGACCGCGAGCGATCTGCGCGAGCAGTTCGTCACCGGGAGCGACGTCGACAAACTCGACCTCGATCTCGGCACGCTCGAGCAGCTCCTTCATGCGGCGCTGACGCTGACGCGTAATGAGCGTGACAACCACACCGTGACGACCGGCACGACCGGTACGACCAGCGCGGTGCAGGTAGGTCTTGTACTCGTCGGGCGCATCTGCCTGGATGACCAGGTCGATGTCGTCAACGTGGATACCGCGAGCAGCAACGTCAGTTGCGACGAGCACGTCGACGCGACCGCTGGTGAGCATCTGCAGGTTACG
The DNA here is from genome assembly GCA_039795475.1 of Actinomycetota bacterium. Lineage (GTDB taxonomy): Bacteria > Actinomycetota > Actinomycetes > Actinomycetales > Microbacteriaceae > CAIOLM01. The sequence continues at coordinate 13,252 of JBDKLU010000051.1, forward strand.
CGTGCGGCGTGACTGGTTGAGGTCGCCGTGCAGGCTGGTCGCAGGAATGTTCGAGTCGTCGAGGTCATCTGCGAGCTGCTCGGCGTACGAGCGAGTGCGCGAGAAGACCAGAGTCTTGCCGTCGCGGTCGCAGAGTTCGCGAATAATCTCGGCCTTGTTGCGGTGCTCGAGAACGAAAACCATGTGCTCGATGGTCGAGCTCGCCTGGTCTTCACCGGCAACCTCGTGGGTGGCTGGGTCAACGAGGAACTCGTCGATGATCGCAGCAACACCCTTGTCGAGGGTCGCCGAGAACAGCAGACGCTGACCATCCGGGTCGGTCTGACGCAGGATGCGCTGAACGGGCTCGAGGAATCCGAGGTCACACATGTGGTCGGCTTCGTCGAGCACGGTGATGCTGATGTTGCCGAGGTCGATGCGTCCCTGCTGAACGAGGTCTTCGAGACGACCGGGAGTCGCGATGATGATGTCCACTCCACGCTGAAGCGCGCCAACCTGGCGACCCTGCGGAACACCACCGTAAATGGTCGTGGTGAAGAGGCCGACCGAACGAGCGATGGGTTGCACGGTGCGGTCGATCTGCATGGCGAGCTCGCGCGTGGGAGCCAGGATGAGCGCGCGAGGAGCGCGACCCATCTTGCGGTTCTTGCCGCCCTGGTTCTCCATCAGGCGCTCCACGATTGGAGCACCGAACGCGATGGTCTTGCCCGATCCTGTCTTTCCGCGACCGAGCACATCGCGCTTGGCGAGGACGTCGGGGATGGTCGCTGCCTGAATCGGGAAGGGGCTCGAAGCACCCATCTCGGCCAGCTGACGGCAGATGTTGCCACCGAGGCCCAGGTCGCCGAACGACTTGTCGACAACATCGGAAGCCGTGGTCATCTGTGCTTCAAGCTTCTCGAGGACGACGTCGTCTACTTCTTCAAACGAACCCTGCTTCTTGTCTGGGTAGAAGTTCGAGGGGCGCTCACTGCGTTCTTCGCGGTCGAAGCGGCGCGGAGCACGATCATCACGATCGAAACGACGAGGAGCACGGTCATCGCGGTCAAAACGCTCGCGACGTTCGTAACGGTCGTCACGGTCGGTGCGTCGGTCAGTGTGACGCTCGGCACGGTCGAAGCGGTCGGCGCGAGCCGGGCGGCTCGGGGTGCCATAGCCGGCACGGTGGGTCGAGTGTGCGCGCTCAGAACGCTCAGCGCGCTGGCGAGGAGCACGATCGTCACGGTCGTAGCTACGGCCGCCACCACGACGGTCATCACGGTCATCGCGACGGGGGGCGCGGTCATCACGGTCGTAACGAGGACGCTCACCACGGTCATCACGACGAGGAGCACGATCATCGCGATCGAAACGACGCGGGGCACGGTCGTCACGATCAGAGCGGGGGCGCTCACCGCGGTCATCGCGGCGAGGAGCACGATCATCACGGTCGTAACGAGGACGCTCACCACGGTCATCACGACGAGGAGAACGATCATCACGTTCGAAGCGACGCGGGGCGCGGTCGTCACGGTCGTCACGACGGGGAGCGCGGTCATCACGACCAGCGTCACGACCAGCTGCACGCTCTGCGCGCTCGGCTGCATCCCAACGGCGCTTGCCAGCGGGAGCTTCGTCGGGGCGGTAGCCGCGGTGACCCGGGCTCTTGCTTCCCGGCTTCGAGGTGCCAGGGCGCGAAGGGCGGCCGGCTTTGCCAACACGCGGTTCAAAGTTTTTGGCGGGACGACCGCCAGCAGGTTTCTTGTTCTTAGGCATGATTGCTCTTCTGGGTTAAATTCACGAGAAAAAAGCACTGCAAACACAGCAGTGTAAGAACCCGGGCGTCAATTGCACGGGGCCGATTCACGAAGTGACTATTACCAACCTTTTGTTGGCAAACCGACCCAATTGACTAACAAACCCATCCGCGCCAACTGCGCGGTGTCAAGAGCCGACCTGTTAAGTGTAACCGCTAATGCACCATCGGGTCGACCGCGACCGGATCAGGCAGGCCATCCTTGGCTGGCCACTCCACAATAAACATTGCAATCACAATGAGAGAGCCACCGATCACGGTCTTGAGCGTGAGTACTTCTTGCCCCACCATCACCGCGATGAGAGCGGTGAAAACAACTTCGAGCGTCATGATGACCGCGACGCGGGATGCCTCCATGCGCGCCTGCGCCCAGGTCTGCATAAAGAATGCGAAAGCCGTCGCAAGAATCGCGGTGAAGAGCACGGCAATCCAGACGTCGAGGTTGGGCGGCGGCTGAATGCCGTCGGGTGCTGCGCCGATCCACATGATGACCGCGATGAATCCGAGCTGCACCACAGTGAGGGCGTAGCTGTCGAGTCCTGGCGACCAGCGGCCGAGCAACACGATGTGTCCGGCAAAGATGACAGCGCAGGCGACACCCCAGATTTGTGCGACTTCGATTCCGCCTCCAGTGATGGAGATAACGGCAAGACCGATCAGCGCGAGGAACGAACCAAACCACACGCGCTTGCGCGTTTTCTGTTTGAACAAAATGAATGTGAGAAGCGGCGTCGCCACAACGTACAGGCCGGTGAGGAACCCTGTAATTGCTGCGGAGGTCAGCTCGAGCGCAATAGTTTGCGTGATGTAGGAGGCACCCAGCAGCGCACCAAGGATGGCCCCACGAAGCAACAGCTTGGGCGTAAACGCGAGAAGCACCTTCGGCTTGAGCGCAATCATCGCCAGCGTGGCAATGGTGAACCTAAACGCGAGGAAGTCCCAGAACGGTTCCTGCTCGATGGCAGGTTTCATGATCACAAAAGCGGCACCCCAAATAATCGTCACCAGGACGAGCGCCGCAATGGCGGTTGTGGGGAGCTTTTGTTTCACCCCTCCACGCTACACAGCGGCGAGACGTGCTGCTTTCTTAGCTGCTCGTTTGGCCTTGCGCTTTTCGCGTCCGCCTTCAACCAGAAGGTAGATAACGGGCAGCACAATCAAGGTGAGCACGGTCGACGAGAGCAGACCACCAATCACCACGATTGCCAGCGGCTGGGAGATGAATCCTCCACCCGAACCGGTTAGACCCATCGCCAGCGGGATGAGCGCGAACACGGTTGCAAGTGCCGTCATGAGAATCGGGCGCAGACGACGCGTGGTTCCTTCGACGAGTGCCTCACGAACGGGCATGCCCTTGGCACGGTACTGGTTGACCAGGTCGATCAGAACGATGGCGTTCGTCACGACGATACCCACGAGCATGAGCACACCGATCATGGATGCGACACCGAGCGGTACGCCAGTGATGACCTGAAGCAGGATGGCACCGGTTGCAGCGAACGGAATCGAAACCAGAAGCAACAGCGGCTGGAGCAGCGACTTAAAGGTCGCGACCATGATGATGTAAACAACCAGGATGGCTACCAGAAGTGCGAGACCAAGCTGTGTGAATGCGTTCGACTGATCTGCAGTCACACCACCGATGGTTGCCGAGGCGCCCGCAGGAAGATCGAGCTTCTTCAGCGCCTGAGTAACCTGCGCGTTGGCAGTTCCTAGGTCTGTACTGTTCGGCGTAACCGTCACAGAGGCGCTTCGCTGACCACGAATGGTCGTGATCTGGGTCGGACCATCGGCCTGCTTGACAGTAGCAAGGTCGCTCAGTGGCACGGTTCCCAGAGCGGTCGGAATCTTCATGTCGCGAAGTTCCGCAATCGTTGCCGGTGGGTTGTCCGAGGCGATGTAGACATTCATCTGAGTGTCTTTGATCGTGACGGAGCCGACAGAGGCGGGGTTGGTCGCAGCCGCAACCATGCCACCGAGTGCGACCTCGGTGTAGCCAGCCTTTGCTGCCTTGTCTTTGTCAACGATGACCGCGATGTACGGACGAGCGGTCGACAGGTCGCTGTTTGCCTGCTTGACCGCCTTGAGGTCACGCATTGAGGAGACGACGAGATCGGATGATTCCCTCAGCGCTACTGCGTTAGGCGCGGTGATGTTCACGACGATGTCGGAGCTTGCACCGAAACCACTCGAGGCACCGATGGTGATGTTCTTGAGGTCAACGACCTTGGCGATGTTGGCGCGCGCAGCATCTTGAACAGCCTGCTGATCGGCCTTTTCGTCGGTGGTTACCGAGTATGTGATGTTGGTGTCACCACCACCGATGAACGCGTCGCGAAGAGCGTTACCGGTCGAACCAATCGAAACCTGAACAATCTTGACGCCCTCGGTCTTGATGAGGGCAGCCTCGACCTGGCCGGCCAGCGCATCCTGCGCGCCGAGGCTGGTGCCCGGTGCGATTGCTTCGCTGACGGTGAAGGTGTTCTGGCCTGACGAGCCCAAGAAGTTTGTCTTCATGAACGGAGTGAGAGCCATGGTGCCACCGAGTACGACGATGGCGAGAACGAGCGTGAGCGCCGAGTACTTGAGTGTCCAGTTGATGATCGGACGGTATCCGCGCTGAAGCATTCCGGGGCGCTCGTCGCCGGGCGACTGTCCGGCAGCGATAGTTGCGGCCTCAGCAGCCGCCTCCTTCTTGCCGCGACGCGACTCGGGTGAGGGAGCGCGCAGGAACCAGTACGCGAGTACCGGAACGATGGTCAGCGAGACCAGCAGCGACGAGACCAGCGCGATGGTGACGGTCAGTGCGAACGGACGGAACAGCTCACCGGTTACTCCGCCAACGAAGGCGATGGGCAAGAAGACAGCAACGGTGGTTGCGGTCGACGCAGTGACGGCACCGGCAACTTCTTTAACCGCGGCAACAATGGTCGCCGAGCGATCAGCACCCCAGACGAGTTTGCGCTTGATGTTTTCAATAACCACGATCGAGTCATCCACAACACGGCCGATTGCGATCGTCAGAGCACCGAGCGTAAGGATGTTGAGCGAGTAGCCGGCAGCCTGCAGACCGATGAACGTAATCAGCACCGAAGTCGGAATCGAAATTGCAGTCACGAGCGTCGAGCGAACCGACAACAGGAACAGCAGGATGATGATGACCGCAAAGACCAGACCGAGCAGGCCCTCGGTGGTCAGCGATTCAATCGACTTCTGAATGAAGGGTGCCTGGTCAAAGACCACGGTCATGGTGACGTCAGAGCCGAGCGCCGACTGGAGTGTCGGAATCTGAGCAGTAACGAGCTTCGAAACCTCAACGATGTTGGCTGAAGGCAGCTTGCTCACGGCAATGGTGAGAGCAGGCTCTCCGTTGACGCGTGAGAGCGACGACTGCGGGTCGGTGCCGAGCGCGACCGTTGAGACATCCCCGATGGTGACCAGAGGGTTGGTTCCTACGAGCGGCAGGTTCTTGATGGCGGTGACCGAAGCCAGGCGCTCACCGATTTGAATGACGAGCGTCTTGCCGTCTTCGGTGATCGAGCCGGCGGGAATGAGAATGCCGTTGGCGTTCAGCGCATCCTTGATAGCCATGCTCGTAATGCCGGCGGCGAAAAGCTTCTTGGGGTCGGGCGTAATCGTCACGCGCTGCTTCGGTGCACCGAGCAGCTGTGCGTCACGAACACCGTCAATCTTCTTGATGTCGCCGAGAGTGGATGCACGCAGCAGGTCGGCTAGCTGAAGGCTGCTGAGCTTGCCACTCGAGACGGCAATCTGCAAAACAGGGAAGTCGGCGAAGCTACCGGTGATGACCTGTGGCTCGACACCGTCAGGCAGAGTCGACTTGATTCGGCTGATGGCCTGATTGATCTTCTGCTCGGATACGAGAAGGTCGGATCCGTATCCGAACGATGCCGAAATCAAGCTGAAGTTGGTGCTTGAGGTGGCCTTAGTATTTTCGATGCCAGGAACACCTTGAATCGCCGCTTCGATCGGTGTCGAGACGTCGTGATTGACCACCTCGGGCGAGGCGCCGGGGTAGGTCGAAAGAATCGCCAACTGCGGGAAGTTGATTGACGGGGCGAGCTCCTGCTTCAACCCGGTCAGTGCGATGCCACCAAAGATGGCTACAACAACGGCAACAAGGGCAATGAGTGCCTTGTTCTTCATGGACGCGACAGCGAAAATA
>JBDKLU010000052.1:0-5698 GCA_039795475.1 Actinomycetota bacterium
GGTCGTCTGCGGGAAGTCCGGATAGGTAGCTTTCGGGGATGCTCACCTCTCCCGATTCGCCACCCTCGCGCGAGACCCACAAGTGTGGACCTTTGTTAGCGCCGTCGTACACAATCGTGAACTCAGCCGATCCGTTCTCACCGAAAATCTTGATGCGTTGCTCCATAAAGCGATCACCGAGGTTGGCAACGAGCGTGGCGAATATTGTTCCGTGTGAACCGTCGGCGTATTCGACGACGAGATTGGCCGAGTCGTTTGCTGGTTCAACCAAGTGGCCGTCAGCATCCATGCGGTCAACCGAGTTGTGCAGGGATGCACTCACCGTCGCCACCGGAGCAATCAACCACTGCGCCAGCGCGATCATGTGCACGCCGAGGTCGCCGAGTGCGCCCGTTCCTCGAGCAGCGTCGAGACGCCAGTGGTACTGGCTATCGCGCGCGTAACCCATGAGGTAGTGGAACTCGGAGTGGTAGACCTTGCCGACGAGCCCGTCGTTCAACAGGTCACGCAGGTAACGGAATGCCGGTGCGTGCAGGTAGGTGAAGAGCACGTTGGTAACGACACCCGCATCCGTAACTGCTTCCAGCATTTCGAGTGCTTGCTGCGCGTTTGTAGCAAGAGGTTTCTCGCAGATGACGTGCACGCCAGCCCTGGCCGCGTTCATCACCATTTCGTGGTGCACCTCGTCTGGACTAGCCACGACAACAGCATCAATCTCACCCGACCAGATCATCTCTTGCCAGTCGGCATAGGTTTTCGAGATGCCGTACTTCGCAGCCACTTCGGCGAGACGCTCAGGGTTACGCCCAGAAAGCGCAACAACTTCGCCGTGCTCGAAATCGCACAGATTGTCGAGATACGCGAACTCGGTCCAGCCGCTGGTGCCGATGACTCCGACGCGGACTTTATTTGATTTCGACAAGCTCAATAACCTCAGCGATCAGATTTCGACAAGCTCAATCACCTTAGGTGGCGAGGGAGACGAAGAAACCCCAAGGCTCAAGCGTTGGCTGCTTGTGCCCGAGAATGACCTCGCCGTCGATTTCTGCGGGAACATCCACCGGCTCGTTCGAGAAGTTGACAACAACGGTCAGCTTCTGAGCGTCAAGGCGACGCTCGTACGCGAAGAGCTGTTCGTGCGCCGGCCACAGCATGTCGAACGAACCATTGACGATGATGTCGAGGTTGTGACGAAGGCGGATGAGCGCCTTGTAGTGGTGGAACACCGAATCCATGTCGGCAACCGCAGCCTCCGCGTTGATTTCGCGGTAGTTGTCGGGCACGTCAATCCACGGGGTTCCCGTGGTGAAACCGGCGTTTTCCGAATCGTTCCACTGCACTGGGGTACGCGCGTTGTCACGACCCTTGTATCCCACCGCGTGAAGCACGGTCGAGAGCGGGATGCCCTGCTCGGCAGCTTCAGCCGCCCAGTTCAGCGTCTCGAGGTCGCGGTATTTGTCGAGCGTGGTGAATCCGTGATTCGTCATGCCGAATTCTTCGCCCTGGTAGACGTAGGGCGTTCCGCGCAGGAGGTGCAAAATCGTGCCGAGAGCCTTTGCGCTCTGCACGCGGTGCTCGGCACTGTCGTTACCCCAGCGGCTCACGATTCGCGGCTGGTCGTGGTTGTTCCAATAGAGAGAGTTCCAACCGACCGTCTCGAGACCCTTCTGCCACTTGTTGAAGTTCTCTTTCAACGCCGGAACGGTGAATGGCACGAGGTCCCACTTGCCAAAACCGCCGGGGCGAGAGTCGAGGTCCATGTGCTCGAACGTGAACACCATGTTGAGCTCGTGACGGTCCTCACCGGTGTACAGCTTGGCCAGTTCGACCGTGCAACCCGGCATCTCGCCGACTGTGATCAAGCCCTTGTCGCGCAGAACCTCGCGGTTCATCTCCTGCAAAAACTCATGGATGCGCGGTCCGTTCATCCACGGGCCGAACAGGTCTTGACCATCGCTGAAGTCTTGGTGCTTCGAGATGAGGTTGATGACATCCATACGGAAACCGTCAACGCCCTGCTCGAGCCACCAGTTCATCATTTTGTAAACAGCAGCGCGCACATCCGGATTCTCCCAGTTGAGGTCGGGCTGCTTCTTCGAGAATAGGTGCAGGAAGTACTGCCCGGTCTTCTCATCCCACTGCCAGACCGAGCCAGAGAAGGCAGCCTGGTGGGCGGTGGGCTCGTGGCCATCAACAGCGTCGCGCCAGATGTACCAATCGCGCTTCGGGCTGTCGAGGCTCGAACGGCTCTCGACAAACCATTCGTGTTCATCCGATGTGTGGTTGACCACGAGGTCCATGACGAGCTTCATGCCGCGCTTGTGCGTCTCGGCGATAAGGCGGCGCATGTCATCGAGTGAACCGAACAGCGGGTCGATGTCTTCGTAGTCGCTGATGTCGTAACCGTTGTCGTCCTGAGGCGACTTGTACACCGGAGAAAGCCACAACACGTCAACGCCAAGATCAGCCAGGTAGTCGAGCTTTGACTCGATACCGCGAAGGTCACCAATACCGTCGCCATTCGAGTCTGCGAACGAGCGAGGGTAGATCTGGTAAACGACGGCGCCCTTCCACCAGTCGTTTTTGCCAAGCGACAATGTCATGAAATGTCTCCTTTTCAAGTCTCGTCAAGCCTACGCTGGAGGCATGAGCACCGATACGAATCACTCGCGCATTTCTGTTCCCGGCTTCGGCACGCCAACCGTTGACCCGAGTGGCTACATTGCAGACGGCGCCCGGCTCGTCGGCAAGGTCACCTTACATGCCGAGGTGGGCATCTGGTTCAACGCGGTCCTTCGTGCCGATTCAGAGAGCATCACGATTGGTGCCGGCTCGAACATCCAAGACAACGTCACCTGCCACGTCGATGAAGGCTTTCCGCTGGTTGTAGGCAGCGACGTGTCGGTCGGTCACAACGCTGTGCTGCATGGATGCACGATCGAAGACAACTGCCTGATCGGCATGAGCGCGACCGTGATGAACGGCGCAGTCGTTGGTCGCAATTCACTTGTTGCTGCTGGCGCACTCGTGACTGAAGGAATGATCATTCCTGCGGGCTCACTTGTTGCGGGCGTGCCCGCCAAGGTTCGTCGCGAGCTCACCCCTGATGAGATTCAGGGCATCACCAACAACGCTGCGCACTACCGCGAGCGCATAGCGATTTACCGAGCCTGATTTCGACAAGCTCAATCAGCTTTACAAGCGCTCGGCAGCTTTAACGACGTTCGCCAGCAGCATCGCGCGAGTCATCGGACCAACACCACCGGGGTTCGGCGAGAAGTGACCGGCAATCTCGGCGACAGCAGGGTCGACATCACCAGTGAGTTTGGCCTTGCCGCCCTCGCCCACAACACGCGTGATACCCACGTCGAGCACGGCAGCACCGGGCTTGACCCACTCGGGTTTGATGAAGTGCGGCACACCAACAGCAGCAACGACGATATCTGCGCGAGAAACCTCGGCGGCAACATCCGTCGTGCGAGAGTGAGTGAGTGTCACAGTTGCGTCGAGACCCTTGCGAGTAAGCAGCAAACCAAGAGGGCGACCCACGGTCAGGCCACGGCCCACGATCGTCACGTGCTTGCCCGAAATCGGCACGTTGTAACGCTCGAGCAGCTCAACAATTCCAGCAGGGGTGCACGGTAGTGGCGAATCCATCGGGCCATCAACGTTCATCACCAAGCGACCGAGGTTGGTCGGGTGCAAGCCGTCGGCATCTTTATCAGGGTCGATGAGCTCGAGCATGGCACGCTCATCGAGACCCTTCGGCAACGGAAGCTGCACGATGTATCCGGTGACCTCTTTTGCTGAGTTCAGGTCGCGAATGGCGGCGCGAACATCCGCATCGGATGCACTTGCCGGCAAATCCACACGGATCGACTCAATGCCCACCTCCGCGCAGTCGCGGTGCTTACCGCCAACGTACGAGTGCGAGCCCGGGTCATCTCCGACCAGGAGCGTGCCAAGACCTGGGACTACTCCGCGAGCGCGAAGGTCTGCAATGCGTGAAGCGAGCTCGCCCTTGACGGCCGCCGCTGTGGCGACTCCGTCGAGAGTGATTGCTACCACTGCTCGAGGCCGGGGTAGAGGGGGAATGCGTCGGTCAGCTTGGCAACGCGAGCCTTGAGTGCGGTCAAGTCTGCACCGGGCTTGAGAGCCTCAGCGATGACGTCTGCAACCTCAGTGAACTCGGCATCGCCGAATCCGCGGGTTGCAAGAGCTGGTGTGCCGATACGCAGACCCGAGGTGACCATCGGTGGGCGAGGGTCATTCGGAACCGAGTTGCGGTTGACCGTGATGTTGACGTCGTGCAGAGCATCTTCTGCCTGCTGACCATCGAGCGGCGAGTTGCGCAGGTCGACGAGTACGAGGTGAACATCGGTACCACCGGTGAGCACGTCTACGCCAGCAGCCTTCATGTCGGGCGCGGTGAGGCGCTCAGCGATGATCTTGGCGCCACGAAGGGTGCGTTCCTGGCGGTCTTTGAACTCAGGGGTTGCAGCGAGCTTGAACGCGGTCGCCTTGGCGGCGATGACGTGCATGAGCGGGCCACCCTGCTGTCCGGGGAAGACAGCCGAGTTGAGCTTCTTGCCAAGCTCTTCATCGCGGCTCAGGATCAGACCCGAGCGGGGACCAGCGAGGGTCTTGTGAACAGTCGTCGAAACCACATCAGCGAACGGAACCGGGTTCGGGTGAAGACCAGCGGCAACGAGACCAGCGAAGTGGGCCATGTCTACCCACAGCTTGGCGCCAACCTCGTCAGCGATCTCGCGGAACGCAGCGAAGTCGAGCTGACGCGAGTAGGCCGACCATCCAGCGATGATCACAGAAGGCTTGTGCTCGTGCGCCATCTTGCGCACGACATCCATGTCAACCATGAAAGTTTCGGGGTCAACTCCGTATGCCACGGGGTTGTAAACCTTGCCCGAGAAGTTCAGTTTCATGCCGTGGGTGAGGTGACCACCGTGAGCAAGCTCAAGACCAAGGATGGTGTCGCCCGGCTTTGCCAGGGCGTGAAGTACAGCGGCGTTGGCGGTTGCGCCCGAGTGCGGCTGAACGTTTGCGTATGCGGCACCGAAAAGCGACTTAGCGCGGGCGATAGCCAGTGACTCAGCAACGTCGACTGCTTCGCATCCGCCGTAGTAGCGCTTGCCGGGGTACCCTTCCGCGTACTTGTTGGTGAGAACAGAGCCCTGCGACTCGAGAACAGCGCGAGGAACAAAGTTCTCACTCGCGATCATTTCGAGGAATCCGCGCTGGCGGTCAAGCTCAGCCTGCAGTACTGCCGCAATCTCGGGGTCTACCGACTCGAGTGGCTCATTGAACGTGGATGACATGGTGACTCCAAAGGACTCGTTGGTGTCGTTCAGGCCCAGGCGTACGGCCAGATCCGCTCTCAATATCGCTCCCCGATGGAAACCCATCCAAACGCCAGTTGCGATGCTGCCAGTCTACCAACGCCTGAACCAATAGCCTTGATGCATGAGCAACAACGCATCGCACTGGGTACTCACGTTTGTGTGTGTCGACCAGCCCGGAATCGTTCACGCCGTCAGTGGCGCAGTCGTCACCGCCGGCGGAAACATCACCGAAAGCCAGCAGTTCGCCAGTGACGACACAGGTCGCTTCTTCATGCGCCTCCAGGTCGAGACCAACGGCACCCGCGAGGCGTTCGAATCCGCTCTTCAACCGGTCATCG
>JBDKLU010000053.1:0-4450 GCA_039795475.1 Actinomycetota bacterium
CGAGGCAGGACAACGCTGGGCGTTGATCGGCCCGAACGGTAGCGGTAAGAGCACCGTGCTCAAGATGACCTCGTCGTGGCTACATCCCACGAGTGGTCGGGTCGAAATCTTTGGTCGTGAACTCGGACAGTTTGACCTGAATGAGATCCGCAAAGATATTGGCTTTGTGACACCAGCGCACGACTTGCAGTGGCCATTAAACGCACTGGATGTGGTGCTGACCGGAATCACGGGAACTCTCGAAACTCCGATGCGCTGGGTGGCATCAGCTGATGAAAATGCGCGAGCCTTGTCGGCCATGCGAGAAGTTGGCGTCGAACACTTGGCGAGCACCGAGTGGTACGTGCTGAGCCAGGGGGAGCGTGGCCGTGTTCTGGTGGCCCGCGCTCTCATCCTTCGCCCGAAGCTCTTGATTCTCGACGAGCCCATGACAGGTCTCGACCTTACCGCCCGTGAACAGCTGCTTGACACCCTCGATGACCTAGCTTCACTCGAGCCGAATCTCACCTCAGTTTTGGTCACACACCACATAGACGAGCTGCCTGCGTCAACGACACACGCGGCTCTCATGTCACACGGAAAAGTTGTCGCCGCGGGACCCGCGGTGGATGTTTTGACCAGCGCACACGCGACCCAGGCTTTTGAGCATCCCATTGCCGTGACCTTTGCCGGCGGTCGCTGGGCTGCGCGCTCAAACCGCTAAGGGAGGGCGAGACTCGAAAGTTGGCACGTGGCGTTAGCCAGCCGTTAACCTTCCGTCTAGTTTGAGCTTTTACCCTCAATCGCGTGACCATCGATTCGCCGCGCAAACTCTCTGGAGTCAGAGACCGAGTCGACCTCATTTACCGTGGAGTCACCCGCGCTGGTGGTGTCATCGTTCTTGCAATCATGCTGGCTATCGGCATTTTTCTTGGGATGCGCGCATCTCAAGCAATTTCTTCTGATGGTCTTGCCTTCTTTTGGGAACAGGCATGGGAGCCAGACGCCGGAAAGTTCGGTATCGCTGCAGTATTGGTCGGAACCATCCTCATCGCCATTGTTGCGGTTTTGTTTGCGGTTCCCATGGCGTTGGGAACCTCACTTTACATATCTGAGTACGCACCTTTGCGACTTAAGAAAACCCTTATTGGGCTCGTCGACCTGATGGCCGCGATTCCTTCGGTTGTATACGGGCTCTGGGGATTCTTCGCGTTGCAAGGTTCGATTGTTCCGATTGCCAAATGGATTTCGCAAACATTCGGTTGGATTCCAATTTTCAAGGTCGATGGGTATGACCCAAACGACCCACTCTCAACCACGACGGTGTTTACGTCATCTACTTTCATCGCGGGAATCGTTGTTGCTCTCATGATTACTCCGATCATGACTTCGATCATGCGTGAAGTATTCTCCCAAGCACCGATCGGGGAGCGTGAAGGCTCACTCGGCCTGGGTGCGACCCGCTGGGGAATGATTCGCTCTGTCGTGCTTCCCTTCGGAGTTGGCGGAATCATCGGTGGCACCATGCTCGGACTTGGTCGAGCCCTCGGTGAGACGATTGCCGTCTACATGATCATTTCGCCGGTTTTCATTATTCAACCGCACATTCTGCAAAACGGGGCGAGCTCTATTTCATCCCTCATTGCGCTGAAATACGGCGAAGCATCAGAGTTTGGAATGTCTGCTTTGATGGCTGCCGGTTTGACGCTCTTCGTAGTCACGCTCATTGTCAACTTTGGTGCCTCGGCGATTGTTGCTCGATCACGCTCAGGCGCGAGCAGCTAGGGCCTCCGATGACTGTTTTTGACACGCCCTTGGTAAATGAAGAATCGGCACTCACCGAAGCTGCAGCGCACGAAGCGCCCACGCAAGAGATTCACCATGATGTGCCCCGCAAAATCCACGTCTTACGAGTGAGTGATGTTCTCTCCATTGCAGGAGCCGTCGCTGCATCGCTTGCTATGACCACGCTGATTTTCACCATGCTGGCGCCTCTCGGAGGAATGGTGGCTTTCCTTGCTGTTGCCTATGTGTTGTTCCTTGCCACGTATGCACTTCTCGTTTCGTTTGACGAGACGTGGCCCATCGTGCGAGACCGGGTTTTCTCAGTGGGAGTGCACACGCTCGCCATTATTGTTTTTGCCACCCTCGTCTTCGTGGTTGTTTTTTCAATTAGTCGCGGACTGGACGCGCTTCCTCACCTCAACTTTTTCACGCAAGACATGTCCCTTGCTGGTCCACTCGATCCACTCACCAAAGGTGGCGTCATACACGCCATCGTCGGTTCGCTCATCCAAATTGGAATTGCGCTCCTCATAACCATTCCCTTAGGTCTAACCACAGCGGTATTCCTGAATGAGGTCCCAGGGCCATTCTCACGATTCGTCCGGACAATCGTCGAAGCCATGACAGCGCTTCCCTCTATCGTCGCTGGCCTCTTCATTTATGCGACTTTTATCCTGATGCTCGGCTTGGACAAGTCTGGCTTCGCAGCGTCGCTTGCCATCAGTGTGATGATGCTTCCCATCATGATTCGCGCCTCAGACGTTGTGCTGCGGCTGGTCCCATCTACGCTGAAAGAAGCATCAATTGGTCTGGGCGCTGACAATTTCCGCACGATGTGGAAAGTTACTTTGCCGACTGCTCGCTCGGGGCTTGTGACAGCAATCATCCTTGCAACCGCTCGTGGAATCGGTGAAACATCGCCGGTTCTGCTGACGTCTGGTTTTACAGCAGCATTCAACGCTGATCCATTTCACGGACCGATGGTTTCCCTTCCCCTTGCTGTGTTCCAGTTTGTGAAGTCCCCGGAGCCCGGCATGATCGCGCGAGGATTCGGTACTGCCGCGGTTCTCATGTTGCTCGTGCTCATTCTCTTCATCATCGCTCGAATGATTGGTGGCGAAACCGTGGCGAAGAAAGAGGCGCGTGCTGAAAACCGTCGCAAACTTTGGGCGAGTCTTCGAAAGGCATACTCACACCTCACAGCGGCAATGAGTAGAACCTTGAGCAAAATTACACAACCGCTTAAATCTAAACTCGGTGGCGTCGAGTCGAGAATTCAAAGCGAAAAGCGTCGACCCACATTCGTAGAAAAGGCCAAGGAGGCCGAAAAATGAAGTCTCGCATTCGAACAGTATTAGCAGGCGTAGCTGTTGCAATCGTCTCGGTAGCTCTCTTTGTAGCCTCCGCGATGCCGGCACAAGCTGCTAACTACGTCCCTATTTCTGGTGCAGGGTCCTCTTGGTCAGCAAACGCCATTGAGCAATGGCGAACCAACGTTCAGCAGTACGGCATGCGTGTCAACTTTGCATCGACAGGCTCTTCCGATGGCCGCAACCAGTTCCGAAATGGAACTGTCGATTACGCGGTTTCAGAAATTCCTTACGGTCTCAAAGACGGATCAGTAGTAGACGCTGCACCAACTAATCGCCCGTTTGCCTACATGCCGATCGTCGCCGGTGGTACCGCGCTTATGTACAACCTCACCTCTGGTGGAAAACAGATAAACAATTTGCGCTTGTCTGGTGACGTCATCACCAAGATTTTTACGGGTGCAATTACCAAATGGGATGACGCTGCCATCAAGGCAGATAACCCATCTGTTGCGCTTCCCAGTCGCAAAATTGTTCCCGTCGTTCGTTCTGACGGTTCCGGTTCGACGGCGCAGTTCACTGCGTGGATGACCGCAAAGTATGGCTCCATTTGGAGCGCGTACTGCAAGGCAGCCGGTCGCGGGACTGGCTGTGGTCTCACCTCTAACTTTCCCGTCATCCCCGGCAAAGGCTTTGTCGCCCAGCCAAACTCAACGGGTGTAGCTGGTTACGTCAAGCAGCGCGCCAATGACGGCACAATCACCTACGTTGAATACTCCTACGCGCTCAACGCCGGATTCCCCGTCGCCAAGGTGCTGAACCAGGCCGGTTATTACGTTGAGCCAACCGCTCAAAACGTGGCGGTGGGTCTTTTGGGCGCGAAAATCAACCGAGACCTGACTTCGAATTTGACCGGGGTTTACGACAACACCGATCCGCGCGCCTATCCGATGTCGTCCTACTCGTACATGATTGTTCCCACATCGAACGCGAATAATTTCACCAACGACAAAGGAAAAACTCTTGGTGCATTCGCTAATTACTTCCTCTGTGAAGGACAGCAGCAAGCACCCGCCCTTGGTTACTCTCCGCTTCCTATCAACCTTGTGAAATCAGGCTTTGAGCAGATTGCCAAGATTCAAGGAGCTGCGACCACAACTCTTGATATCAAGAAGTGCAACAACCCAACCTTTTCTGCCGACGGCTCCAACACGCTTGCAAAGACGGCTCCTGCCCCGGCAGCATGCGACAAAAAGGGTTCAACCCAGTGTGGAAGTGGTACGGGCGGAGCATCCAGCAACGGTGGATCCGCGACTACCGGAGGCTCAACATCAGATCCTGGGACCGGTTCAGGTTCGACCACAGGCGTGATTTCG
>JBDKLU010000054.1:0-6746 GCA_039795475.1 Actinomycetota bacterium
GCCAAATTACTTGGTGCACAACGTCTTGATACCGACAGAATGTTTGTCGCCGAGCATGGCGTCATAGCTGACTTTTTCGCAGTAGAGGGCGAGCCCGCCTTTCGGAAACTCGAAGCTAGCTACGTCGCACAGGCGACCGCACATGACGCCGTTGTCAGCCTTGGCGGGGGAGCCGTACTTGACGACGGAAGTCAGAAAGTTCTCGAACACCTTCCTGTGGTTCTTCTTACCGTTTCGCCAGAAGCAGTCGAGTCACGTTTAGGGGACGGGAAACGTCCACTTGTTGCTGATGGCGTTTCGTCTTGGATCAAGATTTATGAGGCTCGCCGCCCGATTTACGAACGATTAGCCAAGCGTACTTACGACACGTCACGAGGCAATCTCGATGAGATTGCGGCAGACATCGCAACGTGGGTTGAAAGTGGATACACCTCAGAACAGAAGGTTTCATCATGAGTAATGCAACTATCATCCCCATTACCGGTGGCCGCGCGTACAACGTCACTGTGGGGCGCGGAATTCTTGCTGACTCTTCTCTCGTGCTCGAGGCTCTTGGTGCGAATGTCGCGAAAGTTCTCGTCGTACACCCGGCCACTCTTGGCGCTAAGGCGAATGCACTCCGTGACCAGCTCAAAGGGAACGTAGACGTTCTTCTTGCAGAGGTGCCCGACGCCGAGGCTGGCAAGCGCATCGAAGTTGCTGAATTCTGTTGGCAGGTTTTGGGTCAGGCTGATTTCACTCGATCTGACGCAATTATCGGCCTCGGCGGGGGAGCTGTCACCGATCTCGCCGGTTTCGTCGCTGCAACGTGGCTTCGTGGCGTTCGCTTGGTGCAGATTCCTACTACCGTACTCGGCATGGTCGATGCCTCAGTCGGCGGCAAAACCGGAATAAACACGGCTGAGGGCAAGAACCTCGTTGGAGCCTTCTACGCACCGCACGCAGTGCTTTGCGACATTGATTTGCTCGAAACCTTACCTCGCAACGAACTTCTCGCTGGTTTCGCCGAAATCGTTAAGTACGGTTTCATCGCTGATGAAGAAATTCTGCAGATTCTCGAAACTGATATAGATCGCGCGACGGACTATCAAAGCGATGAATTCCACCGCTTGATTGAACTTTCTGTTGGCATCAAAGCACGTGTGGTGTCGGAGGATTTTACCGAACAAGGTCAAAGAGAGATTTTGAACTATGGTCACACTCTCGGTCACGCTATTGAACATGCTGAGCGTTACCAGTGGCGTCACGGAGCAGCAATCTCTATCGGGATGGTCTTTGCCGCAGAGCTATCACGTATGACGCAGAACCTTTCTGACGAGACAGTCGAGCGCCACCGTCGCATTCTCAGTTCACTCACACTGCCCACAGAGTACCCTGCCGGACGCTGGGAGTCGCTGCTGGCAACCATGAAACGTGACAAGAAAGCCCGTGGCGCCATGTTGCGTTTTATCGTTCTCAGCGATGTGGCTAAGCCAACAGTGCTCAACGTTCCCGACACTTCCGTGCTGTACGCCGCGTACCAAGAGGTCGCCAACTAGACTTGCCTTATGGCACGCATCCTCGTTCTCAATGGCCCCAACTTGGGTCGCCTAGGCACGCGCGAACCAGACGTGTACGGCAACTTCACCATTGCCGATCTCGCTGTCGCACTCCGTGATGATGCTCCAGGCTATGAAATTGACGTGCGTCAGACTGATTCTGAACCAGAACTTATGTCGTGGTTGTTTGAAGCGGTTGATACAGGCACACCCGTGATTCTGAACCCAGCTGCGTTCACGCACTATTCATATGCATTGCGCGATGCAGTTGCGCAAGTCACCAAGGCGGGCATCCAGCTCATTGAAGTGCATATTTCTAATCCACACGCGCGTGAAGAATTTCGTCACACGTCAGTGATTAGTGCAGTCGCTAGTGGTGTTATCGCTGGATTCGGTCAGGACTCCTACCGTCTTGCACTGGCTCAGCTCACACGCGCCTAACCACACCTAGTAAGCTCATCCTTTGGCGCTCACACGCCAACACAACACACAGGAAAGTATCGCGAGATAACCATGGCAACTACAGCAGACATCAAAAACGGCGTTGTTCTTCGTATTGACGGCGCACTCTGGACGATCATCGAGTTCCAGCACGTCAAGCCCGGTAAGGGTGGTGCTTTCGTGCGCACCAAGATGAAGAACGTTCTCACCGGAAAGGTCGTCGACAAGACCTACAACGCCGGCACCAAGATTGAGACTGCGAACGTCGACCGCCGCGACTTCCAGTACCTCTACAACGACGGTACCGAGTTCGTTTTCATGGACAAAGACACGTACGAGCAGATTAACGTCCCTGAGGCGGTTGTTGGAGACGCCAAGAACTACTTGCTGGAAAACCAGGATCTGCAGATCGCACTTAACGATGGAAACCCACTCTACGTGGAGCTTCCCGCATCCGTCGTTCTCGAACTTACTTACACTGAGCCTGGCCTCCAGGGCGATCGCTCAACCGGTGGCACCAAGCCAGCAACTCTCGAAACGGGTTACGAGATTCAGGTTCCCCTGTTCCTCGAAATCGGAACCAAGGTCAAGGTCGACACCCGCACGGGTGAATACCTTGGTCGCGTCAACGACTAACACCCTTGAGCGCACGCACCAAGGCTCGCAAACGAGCACTGGACATTCTGTTCGCTGCTGACGTTAGACATGCGTCTGTAGCAGACATTCTCGTTGACGAAGCAGCTCGAGCGGCTTCAGAACCAGATCGTCAGGCTTCGTGGCTCTATGCCCGT
The DNA here is from genome assembly GCA_039795475.1 of Actinomycetota bacterium. Taxonomy (GTDB): domain Bacteria; phylum Actinomycetota; class Actinomycetes; order Actinomycetales; family Microbacteriaceae; genus CAIOLM01. Next base: position 2,771 of record JBDKLU010000054.1, read on the forward strand.
GAAATTGTCGATGGTTACATCGATCATCAAGATGAAATTGACGAAACAATTTCTTCGTATGCACGCGGTTGGACTCTCGAGCGTATGCCAGCTGTCGACCGCGCTATTTTGAGGGTCGCTATCTGGGAGCTGCAGTATTCGCAAAATGTTCCTGCGGCTGTTGTCGTGTCTGAAGCGGTTGCTCTTGCAACTGAACTTGGGTCTGATGATTCGCCACGCTTCATTAATGGCCTTCTAGGGGCTGTCTCGGGAACAATTTCCTGATACGCTAAGAACCACACAGACACTCTTTAAAATCCGTCCAGAGAGGCGGGAAAGGGGGTTAGAATGACTGCAACACTGCTGCAGCCAGCTGACATGAAACGAGCGCTTACTCGCATCGCTCACGAGATCCTTGAGGCCAATAAGGGCGCCTCGGACCTCGTTCTTCTCGGCATTCCCACACGCGGTGTCGCCATTGCACACCGAATCGCTGCGTCGTTGACTGAAATCGATGGTGCGGTCGTACCGGTCGGTTCACTCGATGTCACGATGTATCGCGATGACTTGATGTCGAATCCCACTCGCGCCACCGCGTCGACGGATATTCCGACGGATATTGATGGCAAGACAGTTGTCCTTGTCGATGATGTGCTTTATTCGGGACGTACCGTTCGAGCTGCTTTGGACGCACTCAATGGCATCGGCCGACCTGCAGTCGTGCGCCTAGCCGTGCTTATCGACCGCGGCCACCGTGAGCTCCCCATTCGTGCTGATTACGTGGGTAAGAACGTACCGAGTGCACACTCTGAACGAATCAACGTCAACGTAGCGGAGATCGACGGCGAAGACCTCGTAACCATCTCGGAAATGACGGAGAGCTAGAGCCATGAAACACCTTCTGAGTACTCGTGACTTGACCCGTGATGCTGCCATCTCGATTCTCGACATCGCTGAAGACATGGCCACATTTGGAACGCGAGATGTCAAGAAACTTCCCGCTTTGCGAGGCAAGACAATCGTGAACCTTTTCTATGAAGATTCCACGCGCACTCGTATTTCATTCGAGGCGGCAGAAAAGCGACTCTCTGCTGACGTCATCAACTTCAGCTCGAAAGGGTCGAGTGTTTCAAAAGGCGAGAGCCTCAAGGACAGCGCACAAACCCTTGACGCAATGGGCATCGATGCGGTCGTAGTTCGTCACTCGTCAAGTGGTGCCCCGCACCTGTTGGCACACAGTGGATGGATTGATGTACCTGTCATCAACGCAGGTGACGGAACACATGAACACCCCACGCAGGCCCTGCTTGACGCGTTTACGCTTCGTCAACGAGTTCACGGCGGTAACTCGCGCGGCAAAGGGCTCGATGGAGTAAAAGTCACCATTGTCGGGGATGTCCTGCACTCGCGGGTCGCTCGCTCAAACATTTGGCTTCTCACCACCCTCGGCGCGCATGTCACGATTGTCGCACCGCCAACATTGACTCCCTCACACATTGACTCGTGGCCTGTCACTGTCCTGCACGACCTAGACGTAGCTCTAGCGGCTTCACCTGATGCCGTCATGATGCTACGAGTTCAGCAAGAGCGCATGAAGGCGGCGTTTTTTCCCAACGCTCGTGAGTATTCAACCGCGTGGGGCTTGTCACGCCAGCGGTGGGAGCGCCTGCCAGATTCAACGACGATCATGCATCCGGGGCCGATGAACCGTGGATTCGAAATTGCAAGCGAAGCGGCCGATTCACCTCAGTCAGTCATCTTGCAGCAAGTAACAAATGGCGTCTTCGTACGCATGGCTGTGCTCTACACACTTCTGACCGGAGCGAAAGGTGCTCTTCATGACTAACGACATCCTGATTACCAACGTCAACGTGCTGGGCGAAAGAGTTGCAGACATTTACATTTCGGATGGTCGAATCGCTGAAGTTGGTTCTGGGCTTACTCAGAAAGCTGCATCCGTGATCGATGCAACCGGCTTGGTCGCTTTGCCCGGTCTCGTCGACTTACACACGCACCTACGCGAGCCTGGTTTCGAGCAGTCAGAGACTGTTTTAACCGGGTCACGGGCCGCTGCTGCAGGCGGATTCACAACTGTCTTTGCGATGGCGAACACCAACCCTGTTGCTGATAACGCTGGTGTTGTAGAGCAGGTGGCACGTCTCGGTGAAGAAGCAGGTTTCGTGACCGTACGGCCAATCGGCGCAGTCACGGTCGGTTTGGCAGGGGAGTCGCTGTCTGACATCGGAGCGATGGCGAATTCACGAGCTCAGGTGCGAGTCTTTAGCGACGATGGCAAGTGTGTTCACGACAGTCTTCTGATGCGACGTGCTCTCGAATACGTCAAAGGCTTTGGCGGAGTTGTTGCGCAACACGCGCAAGACCCACGCCTTACTATCGATGCACAAATGAACGAGGGGGAAGTTTCCGCACGACTTGGCCTGAACGGCTGGCCCGCGGTTGCCGAGGAGTCCATCATTGCGCGCGACGTACTGCTGGCCGAACATGTAGGCGCTCGTATTCACGTCTGTCATCTCTCTACTGCCGGTTCTGTTGAAATTGTTCGCTGGGCCAAGGCACGGGGAATTGAGGTCACCGCGGAAGTGACTCCACACCACTTGTTGCTGACGGATGACTTGGCAGAAAACTACGACGCCCGGTTCAAAGTAAATCCGCCGCTGCGCACGGCCGCCGATGTAAAGGCGCTTCGTGACGCCGTTGCCGACGGAACAATCGACATTGTTGCCACTGACCACGCACCTCACCCTGTCGAAACCAAAGATTGCGAGTGGGATCACGCGGCCTTCGGAATGGTCGGACTCGAAAGCGCCCTGCCGATCGTCAACACAACACTCGTCAGAACAGGGCTCATCACATGGAGCGACGTAGCGCGTATTCTTAGCCAAACGCCTGCTCGAATTGGCTCTCTCGACGGCGATCGCACATTGAGTATCGGTCAAGTGGCTGACATCACCCTTTTCAACCCCGACGCGACGCGTACATGGTCAACCGATGACGTGGTCAGTCGCTCCAAAAACACTCCATTCACCGGTATTGAACTTGCCGGTGCTGTTGAGTACACCATTCGACACGGCTACCTCACCGTCGCCCAAGGTGAAGTCGTTGCTGATGACATCGTTGCACGGGCGGGTCAGGTGACACGTGGATAAGCTCATCGGCGCAACTATCGCGGCTGCACTCATCATTCTCGCGTTCACCTTCATGGGTTTGGCATGGCGCGCTCGAGCACGCCGAGCCCACGATTACACGACCTGGCCTGCTCTCGATGGTGAGCCTCGTGAACTGCACGAGGTCTACTACGTCGCGACAACTCTTGGCTCAAATGCGCTCGAACGAGTCGCGCTCAAAGGTTTCACATACCGCGGCTTTGCCACCTTAGAAATCTTCACTAACGGCCTGCAAATCCGCCTGAAGACTAATGATGTGTTGACCATCCCAACGGGTGCACTCGTGCGATACGAGTTTGCGCAGGTCGCTATCGACAAGGCAGTTGAAAAAGAGGGCCTCATCGGATTCACCTGGACCAGTGCCCCTGGGACAAAACAAGTTCAGCAACTGACCACTTTTGTTCGTTTGCGCGAGGCATCAGCGCGTGACCACCTCTCCAGCATTTTTTCCAAACTTGTTTCAGAAACTACGAAAGAGGAAGTAGCTTGACCATCTCAGCATCTAAGGCTGTTCTCGTTCTCGAAGACGGAAAGCGTTTCGAGGGTCGCGCATACGGCGCAGAGGGAACCACGTTTGGCGAAATTGTTTTTGCAACCGGCATGACCGGCTACCAAGAGACTTTGACTGATCCTTCGTACGCGGGCCAGATCGTGATGATGACAGCACCTCACATCGGAAACACCGGGATGAACGATGCCGACATGGAGTCTCGTCGAATCTGGGTTAACGGTTTTATCGTGCGTGACCCCTCTCGTGTTGTTTCGAACTTCCGCTCGGAGCGTAGCCTCGACAGCGACCTCGTCACCGACAA
>JBDKLU010000055.1:0-5917 GCA_039795475.1 Actinomycetota bacterium
GCTCATTAAGAGTTACTTAGCTCCGTTGATGACGGCTGCCTTGATAGCACCCTCCTGCACGCCCCACTTGGTGAGGATTGCGAGGTAGGTTCCGTCGTCCATGAGGGACTGAACAGCAGCCTGAACTGCCTTGTCAAGACCGAGGGTCTTGCTCAGTGCGTAACCGTAAGGAGCAACGTCGAACGAGGTGCCAGCTGCCTGCAACTTGCCCTTCGACTGTGCGATTGCGTAAGCGGTTACGGGTGAGTCAGCGCTCATTGCGTCAACCTGGCCGAGTGCAACTGCGGTGGTTGCTGCGTCCTGGGTGTCGAAAGGCTTGATGTCGATCGGAGCCTTACCAGCCTTGACACAGGCTTCCGACTTCGCGGGAACCTCGTCAGTGTGCTCGTAGGTGGTTGCCTGAACAGCAACCTTCAGACCACAAGCGTCGTCAGGGTTGACGTTCTTGCCAGCTGCCGAAGCCCACAGGATTCCAGCCTGGTAGTAGTCAACGAAGTTGACCTGCTTCTGGCGCTCGGTGTTGTCGGTGAACGACGAGACACCCATCGAAACCTTGTTACCGGTGACGCTCGGGATGATGTTTGCGAATGCAGCAACAGTCCAGGTGGGCTTGAGGCCGAGCTTGGCGGCTACTGCGTTAGCGAGTTCGATATCCCAACCGATGGGGTTACCTTCGGCGTCTTTGTACTCGTTCGGCGGGTACGTTGCGTCAACGCCCATCGAGAGCTCGCCCGATGCCTTGATGTCTGCAGGAAGCAGAGCAACAGCAGCAGCGTCTGGAGCGATAGTAGGAGCAGGAGTGTTGGTGTTTCCTCCGCCGCCGTTGCTTGCACAACCGGTCAGGGCGAGGGCTGTTGCTGCGACGAGCGCAGGCACAATCAGCTTGAAACGCATGGATGCTTCTTTCTCTTGGGAAATGGTCTGCAAAGACCTAAATGAACACTAACGCAGACCATGTTTCATTGTCGTTAACTAACTAGTTGGCAACTGTGAATCTCTTCCGAGCGTGTGCAGGGTTTTCGATCTCGTCGAGAACGGCAACGGCGAAGTCCTCGATCGAGATGCTGTCGCCGACCGGGTTCTCGAGGCCGGTCTTATATGCGCCGGTGCGCTCACCGGGAGCAATCATCGGTGCGGGCGAAAGTACCGTCCAGTCAACGCCGTTCGAGCCGGTGTAGACGTCAAGTACCGCGCTCATCGTCTCGGCTTCCGGCTTGTACATTTCGGGGAATCCTGGGGTGTCTTTCAGTTGCACGGCACCGGCGTACAAGGATCCGGCACCGCCGACAACAAACACGCGTGCTGCAGGGTGAGCCGTGACGAGGTCACGGTGAGCTTGGATGGTGGGCTCGTGCGATTCACCGGTGCGCGATGGGCCAGCAGCGATAACAACAACGTCGTTCTCAGCGGCAACGCGGAGGAACTCTGCGGTATCCGAGAGGTCGGCGCTGATGATGCCCGCGTTTTCGATTGCACCGCCACGGCGGCTGACGCCAGTCACGTCGTGTCCGCGCGAGACGGCTTCCTCAACGATTTTCGATCCGATGGCGCCGGTGGCTCCGTAAACAGCAATATCCATGTGACTTCCTTGTCGTGTTGAGGGTCAATCTCTCTTTCCATCCAACCAGATTTCACGGGTGAGTATTCCGGCTCGACTCTGACGAAAGTTCGCGAGAAAAATAAAGAGGCCCCGCGGTAATCCGCGAGGCCCCTCTAGCTTGTTGCGCTCGTGAGCGCCGGTGGCTACTTGGCCGAAGCGTTCGACTCGTAGCTGGTGTTGGTTGCTTCGAAGAAGTTGACCAGCTGCAAGGTGTCGTTTGCGGTGGCCATCCACTTTGCAGGGTTCGAGACCTTGTACTCGGGCTCGAAGCCGAGCTCCTCGAGACGACGGTCAGCCAGGTACTTGACGTACTGGTTGATGTAGTTCGAGTTGAGACCGAGGATGCCGTTGGGTAGCAGGTCGCGGTTGTACTCGGACTCCATCTCGACAGCGTCGAGAATCATCTGCTTGATTTCTGCAGCGAACTCGGGGGTCTGCAGGTCGGGGTTCTCTTCGAGAACGGTCAGGATCAGGTTGATACCGAACTTGAGGTGCAGTGACTCGTCACGCACAACCCAGTCCATGAGCGAACCAAAGTTGCGAAGCAGGTTGCGCTGGCGGAAGCTCAGGGCGACCATGAAGCCTGAGTAGAACCAGATGCCTTCGAGGATGACGTTGTACGCAACGAGGTTGCGGACGAAGTCCATCTTTCCTTCGGTGGTGGTGATGTCGAGAGTCTGCTCGGTCATGCGCTTGATGAAGCCGACCTCGAACTCTTCTTTGCGAGCCATCGAGGGAACCTTGACGTGCGACGCGTATGCCTCTTCACGGTCGATCGGGAACGTCTCGAGAACGTACTCGAACGACATGCAGTGGTTTGCTTCTTCCCACATCTGCTTGGCCAGGTACAGGTGGCACTCGGGTGCGTTGACGTATGGGTAGACACCGAAGGCGAGTGCCTTGTTGACGAGCAGCTCGTTCGGGTTGAAGTAGGACATCAGGAAGGTGATGGCGTGACGCTCTTCGTCGCTCATCTTCTTGAAATCAGCGATGTCTTCACCGAGCTGAATTTCGTTGGGGAACCAGGTGTTGGCAACGGCCTGGTCGTAGAGGTCCATAGCCCACTTGTAGGTAACGGGCTTGAGTAGGAGTCCTTCTTGAACTCCGGTTCCGAGAATTCCCATAATCGTCTCCTGAGAAGGTAGTTGTGCGTTCGAGTTGTGTGGTGCGGTGTTGCAGTCGTGCGGTGCTACTGCCTACTGGCAGGAGTCACACTGAAACTGGTCCATCGGGTCTTCGGGTACGTAGTATCCGTCAATGTTGTTGGTGCTCATCGTTATGCTCCTGCTGCTCCAAATCCGAAGCCCTTGCGGGCGGGTGCTGCTGCCGGTGCTGCTGCCGAGTCGGAGCTTGCGGCTGCGCCGAAGCCCTTCTTGGCGGGTGCGCCAGCATTGATTTCTTCTGCCTTGTTGACCTTGACCGTCGACTGCTCGGCGGTGTGGCGGGGCTTCATGTGCAGGTAGTAGGTGGTCTTGACGCCACGCTCCCACGCTGCTGAGTAGATGCCCATCATGTCGCCGAGGTCACGGGTCTCGAGGTACATGTTGCGGCTGATGGCCTGGTCGATCCACTTCTGGCAGCGCGCTGCGACCTCAATGAATGAGAACGGTGAGAGCTGGAAGCTCGTCTTGTACACGTCTTTGATGTGCTGAGGAATCGAAGGGATGCCCTGAATGTCGCCCTGGCTGCGAAGGATGTCTTCGCGGGTCGACTCCCAGATGCCCAGCTTCTGCAGGTCGGCAACCAGGTTGCGGTTGACCTCGAGGAACTTGCCCGAGCTGGTTGCACGGCTGAAGATCTGCGAGAACTGAGGGTCGAGGCCGGGAGTGGTTCCCGCGACGAGACCAATGGATGCCGTGGGGGCGATCGCCATGAGGGTCGCATTACGGATTCCGCCCTTGACCTTGGCGCGCAGTGCGTCCCAGTCGAGGGTCGTTTTGCGCGTTACCGTGATCGGCACGCCACGGTCAGCTTCAGCGAGGTCGATGCTGTCGAAGGGAACGAGACCCTGCGACCAACGCGAACCAGCGAAGTTGTTGTAGGCACCACGCTCAGCAGCAAGCTCAACACTGGCCTCGATGGCTGCGTATGAGATGTGCTCGGTGATCTGGTCGATGAGGTCGTATGCCTCTTCTGACTCGTAGCTGAAACCGAGACGCTCCACGATGTCGGTGAAGCCCATGAGGCCCAGACCGATTGCGCGGTTTTCTGCGTTGGAGTAGTCAGCTTCGTTGACCGACGAGCGAGTGATATCGATCAGGTTGTCGAGCTGGCGAACTGCAAGCTTGGCGCTCTCGGCGATCTTGTCCCAGTCCATGCCGCCGTCTTTGAGGTGGCGTGACAGGTTGATCGATGCGAGGTTGCAGACCGAGACGTTGTCTTCATCCTGCGGGAGAGTGATCTCGGTGCAGAGGTTGGACGAGTGAATCGTTCCGGTGTTGTTGTTGAGAGCACGAAGGTTGATCGTGTCTTTCCAGGTCAGCCACGGGTGGCTCGTGGTCTGCAGCGAGATGAGGATGTCTTTGAACTGCTCGCGTGCACCGATCTTCTTGAACATGTGCATGCGGCCAGCTTCAGCTTCGGCGACATAGTGGTTGTACCGGTCGGAGAACGCCTTGCCGTAAAGCTCGTTGAGGTCGGTGACCTCGAGCGGGTCGAAGAGGTACCAGTCGTCGTCATTCTGGACGCGCTTCATGAACTCGTCGCTGATCCACACCGCGGTGTTCGCGGTACGGGTACGACGGTAGGGGTCACCCGAGTTGTTGCGCAGCTCGAGGAACTCCGGGAAGTCCATGTGCCAGTTCTCCATGTAGAAGCAGAGGGCACCGAACTTCTTGCCGCCGCGGCTGACAGCACGAAGGATCGAGTCGATGGTGTGCATGAACGGGATCGGACCCGTCGAGGTGGTGTTGTTCGAGCGGATGGGCGAGCCCTGTGCACGAAGCTTGGTGACCGAGAGACCGATTCCACCGGTTCCCTTGGTGAGCCACATGACATCGCGCGTGGTCTTGGCGATGTGCTCCATGTCGTCCTGCATTTCGAGAACGAAGCAGTTGGCCAGCTGAGGTGAGATGGTGCCGGCGTTGACGAGGGTCGAACCTGCAGCCAGGTACTCGAGCGAGCTCATCTTCTTGTAGAACGCGATGGCGTGCTCGTTGGGGTTCTTTTCGTTGAGCGAGAGGCCCATGGCAATGCGCATCCAGAAGTACTGGGGAACCTCGAGGGGGTCGCCGTTGCGTCCCTTGATGCCGTAACGGTTGTTGAGGGTAACAACGCCGATGTACTTGAGCAGCTCGTCGTTTTCGGGGTCGATGTGCTTGGCGAGCTCGTCGAGGTCGAACAGCTGTCCGAGGCGGGGGTCGAGGAGGCCTTCTTCGACGCCACGAAGCATGTTGGCCTTGAAGTGCTTCTGGTGCAGGGAGAGAAGCTCTTCTTTGGTGGTGTACTCACCGAGGACGCTCTTGTAAATGGTCTTGAGCAACAGGCGGGCAGCAACGATGTCAAAAGCGGGGTCGTCTTTAACGTTCTGCAAGGCAACCTGAATGACTGCCTCGTCGAGCTGCTGCGTGGTGATGCCGTCGAACAGCGTGATTTCAAGCTCGGTTGCAATCTGAGTAACCCAGGCGATCGAGTCATCGAGACCCTGTGCGGCGTCTTCGATGGCCAAATTGATCTTGTTCGCGTCGTATGGCTGACGCTCGCCGTTGCGCTTGACGACTGTGATTGACACGTTAATTACCCCTTGTTGTTGCCGGCCTCGTGATGTAGCAGAAATCACTATATAGGGGGTTATTCAAGAACGCCCAACCCTACATATTGTGGGCGTGTCATCCACAATTGTGGATAACTTTGCCCGACTTTTACACATATTCACATCCCACAACCGGCCGTTCGGGGTGCATGAATCAGGCTACGAGGCGGTACTGACAACGAAATGCGCGCCTAGACTTACGAACACTGTGAAAACTTACGGACGATTACTGCGCATGCCTGGCGTGCTGCGAGTTGTCGCATCCCAATTAGTGGCTCGATTCCCCTACGGGATGATCTCGATCGCCTTCCTCATTTTTGTGGTCAAGCACACCGGCTCTTATGCCGCTGCCGGGGCAGTGCTCGGTGCGCTCAGCGTGGGTAGCGCAGTCTCTGGCCCCTTCACAGCACGCCTGCTCGGCGACTGGGGCGTTCGTCGCGTCATCATGGGCACGGCAATCATCTGCTCCCTAGCCATTACCGCGATGGCGTTCATCCCGATGGGCGTGCCCGAGCTGGTTGTACTCGGCCTGATCGCGGGCGCCGCCTATCCCCCGGTCCAATCCG
>JBDKLU010000056.1:0-2731 GCA_039795475.1 Actinomycetota bacterium
CGAACCTCGCCTCCGCGCTGTTCACTCACAAGTCCATCAAGACCACCGAGACCAAGGCCAAGCGTCTTCGTCCGCTGGCTGAGCGTCTCGTAACGTTCGCCAAGCGTGGCGACCTGCACGCTCGTCGTCGTGTTCTCTCGATTCTTGGTAACAAAGAGGCTGTACACATCCTCTTCACCGAAATCGCACCCCTGGTTGCTGAGCGTGAGGGCGGCTACACTCGCATCACCAAGCTCGGTTTCCGTAAGGGCGACAACGCTCCCATGGCACAGATCGAGCTCGTTCTCGAGCCTGTGACCAAGAACCCTTCGGCCAAGAAGGCTGCTGCTGCAGCTGAGGCAGCCAAGGCTCCGAAGCAGGCGGCTCCCGTAGCTGTTGCTGAGGTTGAAGAAGTTGTCGAAGAGGTCGTCGAGACCGAGGGCGTTGAAGCTCCGGTTGTCGAGGAGGCCGCTGTCGAGGTTGTTGCTGAAGAAGCTGCAGCTGAGGTTGTTGCTGAAGAGGCTCCTGCTGCCGACGAGGCTGCCGAGTAATCGACTCAACTTTGTGAGGGCGTCCGCTTTGCGGGCGCCTTCACTTTTTACCCCGCCACTTTTTACCCCGCTTAGTCCACGGAATACACTCACATCATGCGTTTGCGTCTCGATCTCGCCTATGACGGCACAGATTTTGCCGGCTGGGGAATCCAGCCCAATCTGCGCACCGTTCAGGGCACTGTTGAAGAAGCGCTCGCAACGATTCTGCGTTTGGACGCTCCAGCCAGGCTCATCGTGGCTGGACGCACCGATGCCGGAGTACATGCTTCTGGCCAAGTGGTTCACGTTGACCTTCCGAGCCTCGCGAGCTTCGAGAACCCGGATGGCAGCCTGGACCTCATCGAGTTTGAAAATCGACTGGCGGGCATCCTCAAGCGCGATCCTGATGTTGTTCTTCGTCGGGCGAGCATTGCGCCAGAAGGCTTTGACGCGCGCTTCTCGGCCATGGCCAGGCGCTATGAATACCGCATCCAGGATGATGCGCGCCGGTATAACCCGCTCGAGCGTCACCGTTCGGTGTGGACTCCCAAGCCTCTCGACGTCGACCAGATGAACGAGACCGCGGCAAGCATGCTGGGCCTGCGTGATTTTGGCGCATTCTGCCGGCCTCGACCCGGCGCAACCACCGTGCGCGAGTTACTCGAGTTTGAGTGGCGTCGTGATGACGAAGGTGTCGTCACCTGCCACATCATGGCTGACGCGTTCTGTCACTCCATGGTTCGTTCGCTCGTGGGTGCGTGCGTGGCTACCGGCGCTGGCAAAGTCGACCAGTCCGAGATGGAACAGGTGCGGGATGCGGCCGAGCGCACAGCCGCTTTTAAAGTCATGCCACCGCACGGACTTAACCTCGTTGAAGTGATCTACCCACCAGAGAGCGAGTTGGGCGCGCGAGCAGAGCTCACGCGAAGCCGTCGCGATTTGCTGGACGACGAGGCAATAGCGTAACCTTGAATCTTGGTGCCACTGCCTCCTACAGGCGAAGCCGCCGAAACTGAGCCCTCAACGGTGGGGTTCCTGCCACTAGGCAGAGAACGTCACGACCGAGCGGGATTCACGAACCACTCATTTCGACAAAGAAGGCAGTAAAACTGTGACGCGTACATTCACGCCCAAGCCCGCTGATCAAAAGCGCGAATGGGTCATCATCGACGCAACCGACGTAGTACTCGGTCGCCTCGCAACCCACACCGCAACGATCCTCCGCGGAAAGAACAAGGCAACGTTCACCCCCCACATGGACATGGGTGACTTCGTTATCATCATCAACGCTGAGAAGGTCGCCCTCACCGGTACCAAGCTCGCAAACAAGAACGCTTACCGCCACTCGGGTTACCCGGGCGGTCTGACGGCGACCACCTATGCAGAGCTCCTCGAGAAGAACCCCGAGCGCGCTGTTGAGAAGGCCGTTCGTGGCATGCTCCCCAAGACTTCGCTGGGTCGCGCTCAGATGCGCAAGCTCAAGGTCTACCGCGGTGCTGAGCACCCTCACGCTGCACAGCAGCCCAAGGTATTCACCCTCGACCAGGTCGCTCAGTAGCGCCGGCTTAAGAAATAAGGATTAATTCTCATGGCAAAGATTGCAGATCAGCTCGACGAGACCGCTGAGGTCCCCGAGTACAGCACCGAGACTCCTGCCGCAGCTGCTCCTAAGGCAGTCCGCAAGGACCTCACCGTTCCCGGCGCAGCCGTCGGTCGTCGCAAGCAGGCTATTGCTCGCGTTCGCCTGGTTCCCGGTAAGGGCACCATCACGGTAAACGGTCGCGAGTTCGCGAACTACTTCCCCAACAAGCTGCACCAGCAGCTCATCACCGACCCGTTCACGGTTCTCGAGCTCAACGGTAGCTACGACGTCATCGCACGTATCACCGGTGGTGGCCCCTCGGGTCAGGCTGGCGCACTGCGTCTGGCAGTTGCTCGTGCACTGAACGAGATCGACCGCGACAACAACCGCGCGACCCTCAAGAAGGCTGGCTTCCTCACTCGTGACGCTCGCGTCATCGAGCGCAAGAAGGCAGGTCTCAAGAAGGCTCGTAAGGCTTCGCAGTTCTCGAAGCGTTAGTCTTCGCGACTTAGAGCTATGGCTCGCCTATTTGGCACGGACGGGGTCCGGGGCTTGGCAAACCGTGAACTCACGGCTGACCTCGCCCTGGGCCTCGCTCAGTCTGCCGCCGTGGTTTTGACCACGGGTCGATACGCGG